>SVHR01000068.1 GCA_015055705.1 Clostridiales bacterium
ATATGGGCAAAACCGATTATTGATATTCTTGTAGAAGTTCCAAAGGAAAGCAACCTGCTTGATTATAAAGCTTTGCTTGAAAACAACGGCTATATTTGTATGTCGCAAAGCGAAGATAGAATTTCTTTTAATAAAGGATATACCGAAAATGGATTTGCCGAGAGAGTATTTCATCTGCATTTGAGATATGCAGGGGATAACGATGAATTATATTTTAGAGATTATCTTATCGAGTTTCCCGATATCGCAAAAGAGTATGAAAAATTAAAGCTCTCGTTATGGAAAGAACACGAGCATAATCGAGATGCTTATACAAACGCAAAGACCGAGTTTGTAAAGAAATATACGGAAAAAGCGAAATCAATTTATGGTAATAGATACTAACAAATTCCAATTTAACGGTCAAATTTCATTCTACCAATGGTTGATTTTTCCCTACTAAACCAATGGTGGGTGTACTTTATTTGAAATATCGGTTATACTGTATGTGAAAGGAGGTGGGTACATGGATCAATTAAAGATAGGAAAATTTATTGTCGAGTGCAGAAAACAGAAAAATTTAACTCAAATGCAGCTTTCTGAAAAACTGAATATCACCGACAAAGCAGTATCCAAGTGGGAAAGAGGCGTCGCCATGCCCGATTCCTCGATTATGCTTGAGCTGTGTGACATTCTCGGCATCAGTGTAAACGAATTATTAAGTGGGGAGAAGATCTGTATGGAAAATAACGATCAAAAAAATGAGCAGCTTTTGTTTGAAATGGCAAAGGAATTAGAAAAGAAAAGCAAAACTATTTGGAATGCAATGTGGACGATCATGATAGTGAGTATCATTGGATTGATCGGAGGTCTCGCGATCATCGCGTTTTTTATGCCCGAGGGCCCTTGGATGGTCGTTGCAATACTTACGCTCTGCGTGGTCTTTTTGATACCGTGCTTCTATGCATTAAAGCTTGAAGTCAGCGTAGGTGCTTACAAGTGCAAAAATTGCGGTCACGAGATTGTGCCTACCTATATGCAGGCACTTAATGCGATGCATAGAGGAACAACTCGGTACTTGAAGTGTCCCAAATGCAATAAACGCACTTGGTGCAAAAAAGTATTGAAGAAATAATTTTCAAATTATGAGAGCAACAAATTGGTAAAAAACGGCAGCTGAGGAATCCTACGAAACCTTAGCTGCTATCTTATGTCCCAAAAGGATAGTAAAATGCAATTGACAAATAGAAAGGAATATTGTTGAATTATACTGTTTTATAGATTGATATTGGATTTTGTGATAGCCAAAGCAGGAGGTGGGCTTTTTTATTGGCGTCGCAAATTCAATGCCATAATTTACAAAAACATTACATTTCTCGTACCCAAACATGGTGGTTGGGATTTTTTTATTGCGCTATAATGACATTGCTAAAAACGAAAAAGGAGAAATGAAAATGAAAAAAATTTTTGTATTCGTGCTTGCATTCGTGTTTGCCATCGGCACTTTTGGCGTGCTTGCGGCTTGCGATGGCGCAAAATTTGATGAAAGCAAGAGCATCACCGTAGTTACACGCGGCGGCGATAGCGGAACAAAATCCGCATTCATGGAGATAATTGGTTTAAAGGGTAAGGCAGACGTAAGCGGCTCTATTCAGCCACAAGACACCGCTGCCGTATTACAGGAGGTCAAAAGCAATCCGCTTGCCATAGGTTACGACAGTCTTGGCTACGTGACTGACGATGTAAAAATTCTCAAGGTTGACGGTGTTGAAGCAACTGTTGAAAATATCAAGAGCGGTACATACAAGATTTCCCGCCCGCTAAGCGTAGTATATCAGGAGAGTAATGTAGCTAGCGACGTTAACAGTGCTTTCCTTACATTCCTTCAAAGCTTGGACGCACAGACCATAGTTTCGGATAACGGCTACGTTTCCACAAAGGATGGAGCAGTAGCCTATACGGTTGTCCCCGGACTTTCGGGTAAGATTGACATATCGGGCTCGACCTCGCTACTTCCCCTTATGGAGAAGCTAGCCGCTAAGTTCGAGCAAATGCAAAGCGGAATCAGCGTAACGGTTGCGGGCGGCGGTAGCGGCACGGGTTATAACAACGCACAAAACGGCGTGTCCGACTTCGGAATGATTTCCGAGGTGTTTAACCTGTCAAAGGCAGAGGATTGTATCAGCTACGAGGTTGCAAAGGACGGTATTGCGGTAATCGTAAACAAGGCAAACACCTTCGATAACATCTCGTTGGAGGATCTAAGGAACATTTACGACGTAGACGCCGGCGAGGCGGCCATCAAGGTTTGGGCAGACGTATCGAAATAACATGAAAAATCTGTATGGATTTATAAATGCGCGAGAAAGGGTAATGCGTGGAGTATTCCTTTTCTCCGCAGTCTTTTCCATTATTGCGCTAGTGACGATAACTGTGTTTTTGTTTGCAAGCGGAGTGCCCTTTATTGCCAAAACCGGATTTACAAAATTCTTATTTGGAAGTGACTGGATTCCACTTGCGGACACGCCAAGCTATGGGATATTCCCGATGATTGTGGCATCACTTTACGTTACGGCGCTTTCGGTGGTTATTGGAATAGGCATAGGACTTTTTACGGCGATTGCACTGTATAGGTTCTGTCCGAGAAGGCTTGTTGCCCCTATAAGACAAATGATCAATCTACTTGCGGGTATTCCGTCAGTAATATATGGCCTGTTCGGTATGACGGTTATTGTTCCGTTTATAAGAGATTATATTTCGCCCTCGGGAGTGGGTTACGGTATTTTGTCGGCGTCGCTGGTTCTTGGGGTTATGATTCTGCCTACCATCGTAAGCGTCAGCCTGGACGCTTTAACCGGCGTACCAAATACATATTACGAGGGAGCACTTGCGCTTGGTGCGAGCAAGGAGCAGGCAACCTTCAAGATAATGCTGCCTGCCGCAAAAAGCGGAATGTTGGCAGGTGTAGTTCTTGCAATCGGACGAGCTATAGGTGAAACGATGGCGGTAATCATGGTTATAGGCGGAAGCCCCGAAATGCCCGAAAGCCTTTTTCAGAGTGTAAGAACGCTTACTGCCAATATTGCAATGGGGGCTATGGAGTCCTCGGGCGACACGCTCGCTGCGCTAATAGCAACGGGTGTCGTGCTGTTTGTATTTACTTTGATACTCAACATCAGCTTTTCTGTACTGAAAAGAGATAAAAGCGACAAGCATACCGAAAAAAAGCGCAAATGGGGAACAAAAAAATGAGGAAATTATATTCTGCACTAAAATATGCTTCCATCGCGGCGCTTATGATTTCTCTTGTCGCCCTTATGGCAGTTGTCGCCTATGTGCTTATAAACGGAGTAGAAAAGCTGTCACTTAATTTTGTTTTCGGTGAGTATCACCCCGATGCGCCCACGCTGCTACCCGCGCTTATCGGCACGCTGGAGCTTGTTGCGATTGCCGCAATAATAGCTGTTCCTATTGGCGTTGCAAGTGCGGTGTTCCTTGTGGAATACACACGAAATAAGGGTACGCTTGTAAAAATCATACAGGTGGCAACCGAAACGCTTGCGGGTATACCAAGCATTGTCTACGGATTGTTTGGCTATCTGATTTTCGTTGTTGCTTTTGGATGGGGATATTCAATAATCGGTGGCGGGATAACGCTTGCAATTATGATATTGCCTACCATTGTAAGGTCCACACAGGAGAGCCTGCTTTCGGTACAGGAGGGATTGCGCGAGGGTGCGTATGCTCTTGGTACAAGTAAGGTCAGAACTATTTTCAAAATCGTTTTACCTTCTGCCGCGGGCGGCATCGTAACCGCTGTTATTCTTGCCATCGGCAGAGTAATATCCGAGAGTGCGGTGCTTATTCTTACTATTGGTATGGTAGTAAACAAGGTTCCCGAATCCTTGATGGCTCCGGGAACAAGCCTTGCGCTTGATATATACTATTTTGCGAATCACGGCAGACCGGACGAAGCGGCAGCGGCGGCAGTCGTACTGCTTGTGCTTGTCGTTCTTTTGAACCTACTGGCAGGTTGGGTAGGCAAGTTAATCAAAAAATCTACATATGGAGAAGCAAAATGAATGAATTTATAGGCAGTATGAATATCATCGCCAAGAGCTGTAATCTGTATTACGGTGATTTTCATGCGTTGAAGGATGTAAATATAGATATCCCCGAAAAGGAGATCACGGCGCTTATCGGCCCCTCGGGATGCGGCAAGTCCACCTTTTTAAAAATCTTTAACAGAATGAATGACCTTGTGGAGGGCTGCCGTATCGAGGGAGAATTTCGCATTGGCGGCGTAGATATTTTCGATAAGGGAACAGACGTGAACCTTCTTCGCAAAAACGTGGGCATGGTGTTCCAAAAGCCAAATCCGTTCCCCATGAGCATATACGATAATATAGCCTTTGCACCAAGGACCTTTGGTATTACCAAAAAGAGTGAGCTTGATGATATTGTAGAGGGCTCCCTGCGCCGTGCAAGCATATGGGACGAGGTAAAGGATAGGCTTAGAAAAAACGCTCTTGGAATGAGTGGCGGTCAGCAGCAAAGGCTTTGTATCGCTCGTTCTCTTGCAGCAAGCCCCAAGGTTTTGCTTATGGACGAGCCAACCTCTGCTCTCGACCCCATATCAACCGGCAAGATCGAGGAGCTTATGGACGAGCTGAAAAAGGATTTGACAATCGTTATCGTAACACACAATATGCAGCAGGCGACGAGAATAGCAGACAAAACGGCGTTCTTTTTGCTTGGTGAGCTTGTTGAGTATGGAAATACCGACGATATTTTTACCTCGCCTCGTGATGAGCGCACCGAGCGTTATATTACCGGAAGATTCGGTTGATTTAATCACAAAATTATGGTAGAATATAAGGAGTTGGAAAATGTCAATAAGAAAGATTTTTGAAGAGGAGCTTTCCGAGCTTAAAACGCAGCTTACTCAAATGTGTAGGCTTACCGAGCAGATGATATCAGATGCCATTGCCGCAATCGTAAACCGCGACCGTGAGCTTGGCAAAAGTATTGGCGTTATGGATAAGCGCGTAGACGAATACGAGATGGAAATCGAAAAAAAATGTATGCGTATTCTGCTAAAGCAGCAGCCCGTGCAAAGGATTTTCGCGAGGTTTCCACGGCTCTTAAGATGATTACCGACATAGAACGCTTTGGCGACCAAGCCGCAGATATCGGTGACCTTGTTTACACGATGCCGGGCGATGCCTATATCAAAAAGCTTACTCACATTACGGCAATGGGCGAGCTTGCAATCAAGATGGTAAGAGAAAGCGTAAGCTCATTTATTAACAACGATGAGTCTCTTGCCGATGCGGTTATTAGGCTGGACGACCAAATGGATCAGCTTTTTATAACGGTAAAAAACGAGCTTATCGAGCTTATAAAACAGGATGGCAGCAACGGCGATCAGGGCATCGAGCTGATGATGGTCGCAAAATATTTGGAGCGTATCGGCGATCATGCCGTAAACGTCGCTGAGTGGACAAAATATAACGAAACGGGGGTACGTCAAAGGTTTTAGATGGAAGCACTTGTTTATATAGTCGAAGATGACGAGGGCATAAGAGAGCTGTACGACGGCGCCTTCGAGGGATTGTTCGTTACCAAAATGTTTGAAAACGGCAACGACTTTTTTGAGAGCTTTGCCGTGGCGCGACCAAATCTCGTTATTCTTGATATAATGCTGCCCGATATTGACGGCTAT
>SVHR01000069.1 GCA_015055705.1 Clostridiales bacterium
TATAGAGGATGTGGTAGAGCCGTTTTTGTTGCAGCTTGGTTTTATTTCGCGCACGCCAAGAGGGCGAATAGCATTACCTGCGGCGTATAAGCATATTGGGGCTCCAATTAGCGACTCTGTCCTAAAGCAGATAAGCTTATTTGATAAGGATTCACAAAATGAATAAGAGTGATTTTTATTATGATTTACCTCAAGAATTGATAGCGCAAACCCCCGCAGAACCGCGAGATAGCGCAAGATTGCTTGTTTATGACAGACATAATCAACACAAATCTAATCATGTCTTTAAAGATTTGCCTCAGTTTTTGAAAAAAGGCGATGTTTTGGTAATAAATAATACTAAGGTATTGCCGGCAAGAATTTATGGTAAAAAGCCTACCGGAGCAAACGTAGAGTTTTTGCTTCATAAGCGCCATAATCTTACGGACTGGGAAGTTCTTGTCCGACCTGCGCGTAAAGCGATGATTGGGGATAAAATTATTTTTTCGGACAAGCTTGAGGCTACCGTTTTGTCTATAGGAGAAGAGGGTATTCGCAACGTAAGATTTGCCTTTGACGGAGTTTTCGAGGATATTTTGAGTTCCATTGGTGAAATGCCGTTACCTCATTATATCCATGAGAAAATAAAAAATAATGAAGACTATCAAACCATATATGCTAAGGTAGACGGTTCGAGTGCGGCGCCTACGGCAGGTCTGCATTTTACAACCGAGCTTATGGAAAAAATCCGCGATATGGGCGTAGAGATCGTAGAGGTTCTTTTGCACGTAGGATTAGGCACGTTTAGACCGGTCAAGACGGATAATATTTTAGAACATAAGATGCATAGCGAGTATTATTCGGTGAGCGAAGAAGCGGCACAAAGGTTGAATATCGCAAAGCAAGAGGGTCGTAGAGTAATAGCGGTCGGTACAACCAGTGTAAGAGTTTTGGAAAGTGCTTCTATCCAAAAGGGCAAAATAGAAGCCGGCAGTGGAAATACCGAGATTTTCATCTATCCGCCGTACGAGTTTAAGATGGTTGATGCTCTGATTACAAACTTTCATTTGCCCGAAAGCACTTTGATTATGCTTATTTCCGCATTATGCGGAAGAGAGCAAACACTTGAAATGTACAAATACGCCGTAGAAAATAAATATAGGTTTTTCAGCTTCGGCGATGCAATGTTTATAAGATAAGGAAAATGAGTAAAAATTTCGATTACAAGGTTATTCATACTTGCAAGCAGACAGGCGCTCGTGTCGGTGAGCTTACTACGCCACACGGAAAAATAATAACGCCCGTTTTTATGCCTGTTGGTACGCAAGCGACGGTAAAATCGCTTTCGCCAAACGAGCTTAACGACGCAAGAGCTTCTATAATTTTATCAAATACCTATCATTTATATATGCGTCCCGGGCATAAGCTGGTTGAAAAAGCCGGTGGATTGCATAAATTTATGGCATGGGACAAGCCTATTCTTACGGATAGCGGCGGATTTCAGGTTTTCTCGCTTGCCGAGCTTAACAAAATCACCGATGACGGCGTGACCTTTAGGTCGCACCTTGACGGCAGTAAGCATCTGTTTACCCCCGAAAAGGCAATGGAAATTCAAGAGTCGCTTGGCGCAGATATTATTATGGCGTTTGACCAGTGTACCAAGTACGGCACCTCTCATAAGGACGCAAGGGCGGCTATGGAGCGCACGCTTGCGTGGCTTGAGCGTTGCGTGGATTACAAGTCGCGTGACGACCAAGTGCTGTTCCCCATAGTTCAGGGTAATATGTACAAGGATTTAAGAATCGAGTCGCTTAAGCGCACTGTTGAGTTCGCAGAGTGCGGAATTGCAATTGGCGGCTTAAGCGTAGGTGAGCCAAAGGAAATAATGTACGAGCTTTTGGATGAAATGCGCCCGCATCTGCCCGAGAATATGCCGCGTTACCTTATGGGTGTGGGAAGTCCGGACTGCCTTGTGGAGGGATTCTTGCGTGGAATAGATATGATGGACTGTGTGTTACCCACAAGAATTGCCAGAAACGGAACGGCTTTCAGCTCGAAAGGTAGAATAGTCGTACGTAATGCGGCATATAAAGAAGACTTTTCGCCGCTTGACGATAGTTGCGATTGTTACTGTTGCAGAAATTACAGTAAAGCATACTTACGCCATCTTATCAACGCAGATGAGATTTTGGGCGGAAGAATGCTTAGCTTGCATAATATCAGCTACCTTATTAGGCTCACCGAGCGCATAAGAGAAGCTATTTTGGCGGATAGGTTTGGAGATTTTTGCGAGGAATTCCGCAATAGCCCCGAGTACAAAAATTAGGCTAGAGCTAAACAATGTAGTTATACACATACAAAAATGCAAAATTTTCAAAATTTTCTTGTTTGCCTATGTAAAATGCTTGCTTTCATATAGAGAATTTTGTATAATGGTTAAGTTGTGACTCGTATGTTCCGCTGGTTCAGACAGAATTAAGAACATATCGTTTATAAGGAGGTTAAGTCATGAATATTATTGAATCTATTGCACAAGAGTACATGAAGAAAGAGGTTCCCGAATTCAGCGTTGGTGACACTGTAAGAGTGTACGTTAAGGTTGTCGAGGGAAACAGAGAAAGACTTCAGGCTTTCGAGGGTATCGCAATTGCTCGTAAGCACGGCGGTCTTAACGAGACCTTTACCGTAAGACGTGTTTCGTTCGGTGTTGGCATCGAGAGAACTTTCCCGCTTCACTCGCCCCGTATCGACCGTATCGAGGTTATCAAGAAGGGTCGCGTTCGCAGAGCAAAGCTTTACTATTTGCGTAACCTTTCCGGTAAGGCTGCTAAAATTGTTGAAAAGAAATAATTTTAAAAGTTCCTACTGCAACGGTAGGAGCTTTTTTCTTGTCTTGTTAAGCTGTTGGAATATTATTCTGACAGTTTTTTTATGCGCCAAATTCGCTTTTTAGTTTTTCGATTATTTTACTTTCGAGGCGCGATACTTGCACCTGCGATACGTTAAGCACGCGCGCAACCTCGCTTTGCGTTTTATCGCGGTAGTAGCGTAGTATAATTATTTTTTTGTCACGCTCGCTAAGCCCTGAAATAACCTGTCGCAGTAGTATTTTGTCAATACTGTCGTCGGTATTCTCTTTGCTGGCGATTTTATCTATTAGCGAAAGAGTGTTTTCGTCCTCGCTCTTCTCGTAGAGAGAAAGAGGGAACTTTGCCGAATCCATGGCAAAAATGACTTCTTGCGGCTCAAGGCTGAATTCCTTTGCTATTTCTTCAACTGAAGGCGAGGTGTAGTGCTTTGCCTTGTAGTCACGTACAAAATACGCAATTTTTGCTGCCAACGTTTTGGTGGAGCGTGATATTTTGATATATCCGTCATCACGTAAAAATCTTTTAATTTCGCCCGTAATCATGGGTACGGCATAGGTAGAAAACCGAACATTATATTCGGTCGAGAAATTCTTGACGGCCTTCAAAAAACCGATACAGCCAAGCTGAAACAGATCTTCGTATTCGACACCCTTGTTTTTGAAGTGGCGAACGATGCTTTTAATAAGTGGCGAATGCTCGTTTATAAGGGTGGTTTTTGCGTTTTCGTCGCCGCTTTGTGCCTCTGTTATAAGCCTTATGTTTTCTTCGTTACTAAGCAACACCTTTTACCTCAATTCTCGGTATTTATTGCTTTGGACATTGTTACCACAACGCCTTTATCGCCGTTAGGAGCTACTGTCAGCGAGTCCATAAAGGTTTCCATTACGGTAAAGCCAAGCCCGGAGCGCTCATCGTCACCGCCTTTTGTAGTATAAAAGGGCTGGCGAGCCTTGATTATATCCTCGATGCCAACGCCCTTGTCCGATATAGCAATATGTATGGTGTTGCCATCCAGACGCGCGTCTATGCAGATAATTCCGCTTTCATCCTTGCTGTAAGCGTGAACGATGCAATTTGTGACCGCTTCCGAAACGGCGGTTTTAATGTCGTTAATTTCGTCAACGGTGGGGTTGAGCGGGGTCGCAAAAGCCGCTACAACGCTGCGTGCAAAAGCTTCGTTGCAGCTTTTAGCTGCAATGCTTAGGCTCATAAAGTTATCCATATAGTTCTCCTTATACAATTTTGGGCATAATATCGTAGATACCGGACAGCGTAAGCAGCTTGTCAACGGTAGGGGTGGGGGACGCAATAAATAATGATGCGCCCTTGGCTTTCAGCTTTTTGTATCTACCAAGCAAAACACCAATACCTGTGCTGTCCATAAATTTTAGCGCAGACATATCCACAACAAATTTTGTCGCGCTAAAATCCTCGATCAGCTTATCGAGTGCGGCTCGTGTGGTTACGGATGTGCTTTCGTCAAGCTCTCCGCAAAGACCAACGTATAGGGTAGTGCCAACGGTTTTGTGAACAATTTTCATTTACGCACCTCTGTTTTGGTAAACTAATTGTACATTGGTGGTGAAATCGAAATTTGACAAACCCAGTCATAAAATGAATTTTTTTGCCGTCAAAAAACTTATAAAATTTGTAAAAATTTTTTTGAAAAAGTGTGTTAAAATCGTTGACTTATTTTTTCGTTTATAGTATTATATCAAAGTCGGGTCAACGACTGAATGTTTTTCTCGGGGTGTAGCGCAGTTTGGTAGCGCACGTGGTTTGGGACCATGGGGCCGGGAGTTCGAGTCTCTTCACCCCGACCAAAACTTCATAAGTTTCAGGGCCTTTAGCTCAGTTGGTTAGAGCAGCCGGCTCATAACCGGCATGTCCGGGGTTCAAGTCCCTGAAGGCCCACCACTACCAATTTTTATGGCCTGGTAGTTCAGATGGTTAGAACGCTAGCCTGTCACGCTAGAGGTCGAGGGTTCGAGTCCCTTCCAGGTCGCCAAAATTTGCCTCGGTAGCTCAGTCGGTAGAGCAGAGGACTGAAAATCCTCGTGTCGGTGGTTCAATTCCGCCCCGAGGCACCATACGCTGGAGTAGCTCAATCGGTAGAGCAACTGACTTGTAATCAGTAGGTTGCGGGTTCAAGTCCCATCTCCAGCTCCAAAGGAGCTTGCTGATGGCAGGCTCTACTGCTAAATAGAATAATATGGACAGGTTCCCGAGTGGCTAAAGGGAGCAGACTGTAAATCTGCCAGCTACGCTTTCGGTGGTTCGAATCCACCCCTGTCCACCATAAAGAAACCATAATATTGATACGAAAAATATCTGTATTATGGTTTCTTTATTGCGAAAATAGGGATGTTTTGCCCTTTTTCATAGGTTTTATCGTAAAAATATAGGCTTGCCGGGATCCTTTTGTTTTTGCAAGCCTTTTTTGTTTTCAGCGGTAAAATATAAATTGTTCACTTTATACCCCTTTCGTTCAATTTATGGGGTATCGTTCAATTGCTGATTTGCTGAATAAACGATTTGATTTTTGTTAGTTTTTATGGTATAATATACTCACCGATAAATAAGAATTTGACGAGGTGATTAGGATGATAGAGATTACTGCTTGGATGAAGGAATTCTTGCAGACATTAAATGAGACTTTTGCAAATCGTGTATGGTTTGTCGGTTTGCAAGGTAGTT
>SVHR01000070.1 GCA_015055705.1 Clostridiales bacterium
AACATAGGAACCTTTGCGTGACGCGCATAGTTGCGGTTGTCCTGCTCGTTTTGCGACGAGTGCTGTCCCGGCTCGTCGGCGGTAACAACTACAAGTCCTGCGTTACCACCAGTATACGCTACCGTAAAGAACGGGTCAGCGGCTACGTTAAGACCTACGTGCTTCATGCTTGCAAAGCTGCGTGCTCCGCCAAGCGAAGCGCCGTAAGCTGCCTCAAAGGCTACCTTTTCGTTTGGCGACCACTGCGCGGAAATTTCTTTGTAGGTCGAAATGTTCTCCAAAATTTCCGTGCTGGGCGTGCCGGGATAAGCGGCGGCAAAACGCACGCCTGCTTCAAATACGCCGCGTGCAATAGCCTCGTTACCGGTCATAAGCTGTTGTTTACTCATTTAACCTCTTTACCTCCAAGATGTTGTCTACATTATATTATAATGTAACTATTTGCGTTTGTCAAATTTTAAGCCGCTTATAAATCGAATTTTGGCATAAAATATATTTACAGTTAGTGTCAAAGGGCATAAAAATTTACTTGACAGCATAAACCAATAATGGTATAATGTCAGTATTATTGAGGGAGTAATTCCACATTGTGCGGCAAGTCGTCATCGCGGCGTAACCCCGGCTTGTCTATAAAGAATGAGACTCATATACGGCTAGTATATGGTTTTTTTATATATTCTGATATACAAACAAATTCATTAGTAGCTATAAAATTTTAGCAAAAGGAGAAACAACAGAAAATGGCGTATTCCAAAAAAGTAAGCGACGTTTTATCCGAGCAAGCCACCACCGAGCAAGGTCTTTCTACTGCTGAGGCAGAGCAAAGGATTGCTAAGCACGGCAAAAACAAGCTTGACGAGGCAAAAAAGACACCGCTTATAGTAAGGTTTTTGCAAGAGCTGACCAACCCTATGATTATTATTCTTATAGTGGCGGCGGTGGTGTCCGGCATTACGGCAATATATTCGGGCGAATCGCTTGCCGATGTAATTATCATTTTGGCGGTTGTTATTATCAACGCGGTGCTTGGTGTAGTGCAGGAGAATAAGGCAGAAAAGGCGATTGCCGCACTTAACGAAATTACGGCGGCGACAAGCAAGGTGCTCCGTGACGGCAAGCAGGTTACGCTTAGAAGTGCAGATCTCGTTCCCGGCGATATCGTTGTTTTGGAGGCAGGCGACAGCGTGCCGGCTGACGGCAGAATAATTGAGTGTGCTTCGCTCAAAATCGAGGAAGCGGCGCTCACCGGTGAGTCCGTGCCCGTAAACAAGACGTCAGACGTTATTTCGGGCAACGGAAAGGTGTCGCTTGGCGACCGCAAAAATATGGTTTATATGGGCAGCACGGTAGTTTACGGCAGAGGTAAGGCTGTAATTACCGGCACGGGCATGGATACCGAAATGGGCAAAATCGCAGGTGCGCTTGCTCAGGCAAAGGAGGGCGACACGCCGTTACAAAAAAAGCTCAATCAGCTCAGCAAGCTGCTTAGCTTCTTGGTGCTTGGTATTTGTGTAGTGATCTTCGCAGTCGACCTTATTCGTGCGTATCCCAACATCTCGTTTGATTCCACGCTTGATACATTTATGGTAGCCGTGTCCCTTGCGGTTGCGGCAATTCCCGAGGGGCTTGCGGCTGTATTTACCATAGTTCTTAGTATCGGTGTAACAAATATGAGCAAACGTAACGCTGTTATTCGTAAACTTACGGCGGTAGAAACTCTTGGCTGTACGCAGGTAATTTGCTCGGACAAGACGGGCACTCTTACCCAAAACAAGATGACGGTAGTGCAGTCCGTGGGCGATAAGGAAATGCTTTGTCAGGGTATGGCACTTTGCTGTGACGCCGAGCTTTCAGGTAGCGAAGCAGAGGGCGAGCCTACCGAATGTGCGCTTGTAAACTTTGCTGCAAAAGAGGGCTACGACAAGAATAAGCTAAAGGTAGCATTCCCCCGAATAGGTGAAGCACCGTTCGATTCCATGCGTAAAATGATGAGTACAGTGCATCAGGACGAGGGTAAGATTGTTCAGTTCACCAAGGGTGCGCCCGACGAGGTTATCAAAAGGTGCGTAAGCATCTGGCTTGACGGCAAGGTGGTGCCGCTTACCGACGCTAAGCGTGCCGAAATTTTGGCAGAAAACAAAAATATGGCGGCAAGTGCTCTCCGCGTGCTTTCGTGTGCGGTAAAATTCTACGACGTTATGCCGTCCTGTGAGCCCGAAAACTTAGAACGCGACTTATGCTTCGTGGGACTTACGGGTATGATTGATCCCGTTCGCCCCGAGGTTATGGCGGCAATCGTCGATTGTAAAACGGCAGGTATCCGCCCCGTTATGATTACGGGCGATCACCTCGATACGGCGGTGGCGATTGCAAAACAGCTTGGAATAATAACAAGCTCGGACGAGGCTATTACGGGCGCGATGCTTGACGATATCAGCGATGAAAGGCTAGCAAACGAAATCGAAAAATATTCGGTTTATGCGCGTGTTCAGCCCGAGCATAAGGTGCGCATTGTCAACGCTTGGCGAGCAAAGGGCAAAGTTACCGCTATGACCGGTGACGGCGTAAACGACGCACCGTCTATCAAAAATGCCGACATCGGCATAGGTATGGGCATCACAGGCACGGACGTAACCAAGAACGTTGCCGACATGGTTCTTGCAGACGACAACTTTGCAACCATCGTTGCGGCGGCAGAGGAGGGCAGACGAATTTACGACAACGTTCGTAAGTCCATACAGTTCCTGCTTGCGTCCAACCTTTCGGAGGTGCTTGCAATTTTTGCGGCAATGCTTATGGGCTTTACCATTTTGGAGCCCGTGCATTTGCTTTGGATAAACCTTATTACCGACACCTTCCCTGCGCTTGCGCTTGGTATGGAAAAGGCTGAGGACGATATAATGAGCCGTCCTCCCAGAAACAGCTCGGACGGAATTTTTGCAGGAGGTATGCTGTGGGACGTGCTTCTTCAAGGCACGGCGGTTGCCATTATTACGGTAGTTGCGTATTTTGTCGGTCACTATATGGAAGCAGGCGTATGGGAAATCGCGGCTTCCGAGGACGGAATCACCATGGCGTTCCTTGCGCTTTCGATGGCGGAAATTTTCCACTCGTTCAATATGCGATCTCGCCATAAGTCGGTGTTCCGCAACAAGCACAACAAGTTTATTTGGATGGCAACCGCCGCTTCGTTTATTGCAACCACTCTCGTAATTTACGTTCCGCCGTTTGCCGCGGCGTTCGGCTTCGAGGCAATTTCACTTGCCGAGTATGCAGTTGCAATCGGTCTTGCCGCTTGTATCATTCCCTTCGTGGAGCTTACAAAGCTTATTCAGCGTATGTCCGCAAAAAAGAAGGGCATAACGCTTGACTAATACAAAAAACAAGAGGGACGGTAGAAATATCGTCCTTTTTTGTTGCGATAAAAAACATAATTATTCGCCATACTAAGTCTATGCTTATAGTATTTATCAAGTCATTAATAGTCTTTTTCGTGGTGCTTATTGCCGTCAGAATAATGGGAAAGCGAACGCTTAGCGAAATGCAACCCTTCGAGCTTGTAATCACGCTTATTATAGCAGAGGTTGCCTGTATTCCCATTAACGACCCGTATATTCCATTTTACAGCGGCATTATTCCCATATTCACGCTGTGCTTTTTGGAGGTTGTCCTTTCCTTTATTTCGCGCAAAAGCCTTTGGGCAAGGCGTGTTATCAGCGGTAGGGCGATGATCGTCATCGACAAAAACGGTATCAATTACGGTAACCTGCAAAAGATGAATATGAACGTTCACGACCTGATTGAAACGGTGCATTCCAGCGGCTATATGGACATTAATGAAATTGAATACGCCATAATCGAAACCAACGGCAAAATGAGTGTGGTAGAGCGAATGACAGATCCAACTAAGCCGACCCCCGCGCTTTTGCCCGTCATACTCGTTGTGGACGGCAAATGGAACGACGACAACCTTACCAAGACGGGCACGACGGAGGCGGCAGTCAGCGTTGCGCTTCGCAAGCACGGACTAAAGGGGGTTAAGGACGTGCTTTACGCAGACGTAAGGCAGGATGGAACAATGTATGTTTCGCCCAAAAAAGGCAAGTATTTTGTGACAAAAATCAACCTTGCCAAGGGAGGAAGCTGGTGAAAAAGGTCATAGTTATAAGTATCATTTTTGCTGTAATTTTAGGCGCAGGCATTGCCGAGGTGCTGTATACCACAAAAGTATACAGCGATATTTACGACGGTCTTGTAAAGGTTCAAAACAGCATAGACAGGCACGAGGACGTTTACAACGACGAAACAGTTACGCTTATGCATGAAACGGCAGATATTTGGGAACGCAACAAAGAGGTTTTGTTTTGTCTTGGCAATCATAATATCTTGCGAAACGTGGACGAAAAGCTCAGCTCGCTAAAAGCAATGATCGACATAAACTACACGGACGATGCTAAGGTTATGGTGCAAACCGCGCTTGGACTGATCGAGGCAATTCAGAACGACTCTGTGCCAAACCTTACCAATTTGATATAGACGATTTTGTTCAAAAGAGCAAGTATTTGCCAATAATTCACAGTCAAACGGTTGCAATTTTGTTTGCCATAATGTATAATAAGGTCATTACAAAATATGGAGGAACATATTTATGAGTTTAAGCAATAGAGCTTTGGGCGTTTCGCCGTCCTTGACTTTGGCAATTACCGCAAAGGCTAAGAAGATGAAGGCCGATGGACTTGACGTTATTTCGTTCGGTGCAGGCGAGCCCGACTTTGATACTCCTGCGTACATCATCGAGGCAGCAAAGGTTGCACTCGACAAGGGTATTACCAGATACACTCCGGCAAGCGGAACGGTAGAGCTTCGCAAGGCTATTTGCGACAAGCTTGCAAGAGAAAACGGCGTAACCTACGACGTTAACGAAATCGTAGTAAGCAACGGTGCAAAGCACTCGCTTTCCAATGCTATTCGCGCACTTGTTCAAGAGGGC
>SVHR01000003.1 GCA_015055705.1 Clostridiales bacterium
CTTTTTCTGTTAGTGAAGTTTTTGCTATCGCAAAAGTGAAGTTGCTACGCAGTGAAGTTTGTGCTACGCACAAGTGAAGTTAAGTTTGCCCATCACTTCGCCGTCAGGCGAAACTTCACTCACTTTAGTAGAACTTCACTATCGAAGATAACTTCACTTGCCCAAATGGCAAACTTAGTTTTAGCGTGTTCTCCGTTAAGGATAACACGCTAATCGAAGATTGACTTTGGGCGTGGCGAGCGTGGTCTACTAAATTTACAGCCGTTGCGCTGCAACAAGCAAAGCTTGTTTTTGCTGAAAGGCTGTTGTTGTCTTTCATACCTTATCTATAATTTTGCACTTTGCATTTTGTGCGCGATGGGCGTAGTCTACTATTCAATCCTTATTCTATATTAAGCATCTTTTTGCATTTTTGGCACAAGAATTTTGCAGAAACGGTTTTTTTGAAGCCGCGCTGTATCTCATAATTTAACGTATCAACATTTACTTCTTCCAGATACAGCATAAAAAACGTAAGCTTATTTGTTTCGCTTATATCTATATTTTTGCCGCAAATATTGCAAGTACATTTTAGTTCCATAAAATATCCTATATTATTTATTCAATGTGATTAGTATAACATATAAATCGAAAAATGTTAAGTTAAATCACATTATATGTTGATTATTATTTTATTATATCGATATATAATGTGATTTTACTTCATTAGCCGTGTATCCTCACTTGCGAATAATGTCTTACAATAATGATAAAATAAATTATAAGAGAAGAACAATGGACAAACAGGAAATTATTGCAAGAATAGGATATTTCAGAGCAAAGGCGAAGCTTTCACAAAAGGCACTTTCGATGGATATCGATATGAACGTTGGCTATATCAATCGCTTGGAAAGCAAAAAGGATTTTTTGCCGAGCATGGAGGTGCTGCTAAAAATTATCGCCGCTTGTAAAATTACCGAAGAAGAATTTTTTTACAGCGATATTCAAAATTACAAAGAGGATAAGCAAATTCTTTCTAAGCTTAAAGAGCTACCCGTCGATAAACGAGAAGCCTTGCTTAAGCTTTTGTAATAAATTTGTTGTTTTTATATTGCGGTGGGCTTGGTCGGCTAATCAAATTGCCGTTGTGCTGTGACTAAAAACTCAACCTTATATAGGCTCCTTTTGTACAAAAGGAGGGTATTTTGTGCTATACGGAATTATATTTTTTTCCAGGTTTTGGGATTGAACAGTATAAGAACGGGCAAAATTTCCAATCTGCCCAAAAGCATAGTAAATGTCAATACTATTTTAGAAAATGCGCTATAACCTGCGAAGCTTGCATACGGGCCTACGGCTTCAAATGCGGGGCCGATGTTGGAAAGACAGGACAAGGCGGCAGAGAAGTTGCTTAAAAAGCCGTGTTCTACGGTGTATGTACCTGCGTCTGAGGTAACGGTTACGGCTTGACCGTTGATGGGGTCGAGTGACAACAAAAGCACCGCCAAGAGTAGCAAAAATAGGTACAGCGTAATAAAAGCAAACACGTCGTTTATGGTTTTTTCCTCAAGCGTTTTGCGCTCGAATTTAACCTTGGGGACATATCTTGGGTTGATTAGCTTTCGTATATTGATATAAGCGCCCTTTGTGGCGATGATAATTCGTGATATTTTGATGCCGCCCGAGGTCGAGCCTGCCATTGCGCCTATAAAGGTAACGAGCAACAGCGTTGTTGTAGCGAGCGTTGGCCAAACGTGATAATCGGTGGTGGTAAAGCCTGTTGTCGTCATCAAGGACACCGCCTGAAAAAGCGAGTGTCTGAACGATTCCTCGGCAGTATAGCTTTGCGGGAATTGCTCTATCCTCGTCAGCAGGCTGATAAAAACAAGGGCAACCGCCGCACAGATAATAAGAAAATACGTCCTGAATTCGGAGCTTTTGAATACGTCCTTTACCTTTCCGATAAGCAGCAAATAGTAAAGTGTGAAATTGCAGCCGAACAATATCAGGAAAATCGCTACTACGTATTGAGAAAACGGATGAAACGATTCCAAGCTGCCCGGGATAAAGCCAAAGCCGCCTGTGCCCGCGCTGCCGAAGGCAGTAAGCAGGCTGAAAAAGAGGTGCTCGCTTTCGTAACCGGCAATCGGCTTGTCGAGCATTAAGACAAGAACCTCCAAAACCGTCATTCCCAAGTAGATAAGATACAGTATTCTGGTGGTCACCTTCATTTTAGAAACGATTTTACCCACCTGCGGGCCGGGGCTTTCGGCACGAAGAAGGTGCATGGACGAGCCCTCGTTGCTTTCGGGGATAAAAATAAGGACGAATACCAGAATTCCCATACCGCCTATCCAATGCGAGAAGCTACGCCAAAACAGCGTTGAATGCGAAAGCTTCGTTATATCGGTGACAATGCTTGCGCCTGTTGTCGTAAAGCCGGACGTGATCTCGAAAAAGGCATCGATATAGCTTGGGATATCGCCGCTTATAACAAAGGGGAGCGCTCCGAAAAGCGCCATGGCTATCCACACCATTCCTACGAGCGCAAAGCCCTCCTTTTGGTAGAACGTATCTCTTTTCGGCTTTGGCAGCTGTAACAAAAAACCGATACACGTCATTGCGATTATAGGAATAACAAACGCAAGGATGTTCTTAATGCTTTCCTTATACGCAAAGGCAACGATAAGAGGAGCGAGCATCAAAATGCCCTGCAAAATCAATATCTTGCCCAAAATTTTACCTAGCTTTTTAAAATTCATACCGCCACCTTACATAAAGATATCCGAAAGGTCGTCAAAGTGCTTATGCGTCGTTACAACGATGACGTTATCGCCCTGACGGATACAGGAATTGCCGTCCGGTATCAATACTTGCGTTTGTCTGATAATGCAAGCGATAAGGCAATTTTCCTTGATGCGCAAGTCCTTTAGCGGCGTGTTATAAAATTTTTCTTGTGTTTTTGCGGCGAATTCCAAAGCCTCGACTTGATCGTTAACAAGGCGCGAAAGCGTCAACACGTTACTGCCACGCTTATTGGCAAGTGCGCGAATATAGCTTGCAATTCTATTTGCCACGACGTGCTTGGGCGAAACGTTATTGTTCATGCCAAGCTCGGAAAGCATACCGTCCAGCTCATCGCTTTTGATTTGCGTGATGGTTTTTTTGACGTTCATTTTGCTGGCGAACATAGATACGACCATGTTTTCCTCGTCTATGCTCGAAAGGGCAACGAAGGCGTCCATCGCCTCAAGCCCCTCCTCGATAAGAATATCGTGCCTCGTTCCGTTACCGTGAATAACCGTTACCTGCGGCAAGGCTTCTGCGATTGCCTCGGCAGTTTCCTTGTTGCTTTCTAAGAGCTTAACCCGATATTTCTTTTTGGATAATTGCTCGGCAAGATAAATGCTGATTTTGCTGCCGCCGACTATCATAACGTTTTTAAGCGGCGATTGTACGAGATTTATCTCCGACAGAAAATCACTCAGCGTATGAACGTCTGACGTGAAATGTATTTTGTCGCCCTCTTCTATTGTAAAGTTACCCGACGGAATAAAAACCTTGTTTTTTCGCTGAACGGCGCAAATAAGCACCTTGGTAGAAAGCTTTTTACCAAGCGAAATCAACGTTTCGCCCACAAGCGAGCAACCCTTTTTTGCGACGATTTCTACAAGCAAAACTCTGCCCTTAGCAAAATGCTCTACCTGCACGATAGGCGGCAGACTTATGAGATTGAATATTTCGGTTGCGGTGTCCTTTTCGGGATTAACAAGCATGGAAATTCCAAGGTACTCCTTCATTTCCGCAATCTGCTTGCTGTAATCCGGATTTCTTACACGCGCGATTGTATTTTTTGCGCCCAGCTTTCTTGCAACCATGCTGGCAAAAATGTTCAGCTCGTCGCTGTCCGTTATAGCAAGCACGACGTCGGCGTCCTTTACCATGGCTTCCTTTTGAATATCCATAGAGGCGCCGTTTCCGACCACGCCAAAAACGTCGTATTTTTCGATAAGCTCCTCGACCTTATCCTTTTTGTCGTCTATAATCGTTATGGTATGATTTTCGGTTGCAAGAATCCTTAGTATCGTCTTGCCGATCGTTCCAAGACCAATAATGACTATTTTCATAAATGCCTCCAAGGTGGAAATAAAAAGAGGGATAATTGTCAGCCCACAGGTAAATTTTTGGTGCATAGTAACAGTGTACCTACTGTGCAATAAAATTATTATAACATATATATTAAAAAAAGTTAAGTTAAATTGCGTGCAGTAAGCAATTATTTGTTTTAATGTGCTGATAATTCGCCCAAAACCGTCCAAAAAATGAAATCATAACTATCCAAAAAGCTACATTTTTTCGGCTCGGGATAAATATTGTCCTATCCTTAGAGGGTTATGAAAAAATAACTACACCATAATTACAGGTAGGCGCAGACAAAACCCCAAGTCAAGCTGTGTTGACTTGGGGTTGCCTTGATGCGATTATACTTCTGCCCTATCTACCGATCTCGGTATTATCTGTTGTGCGATCGCGTAGCTCCTTTACAGGGTGCGGTGCGGTCTCGAATCTGTAATCCTCGCCAAACTCACCTATATAGCTGCCGATAACGTTGTGGCTGGCAACGTACGTGGGCATCTTGTTCACTTGGGTGTTATACTTGAAGAACTCGTATTCCTCGGGCAAGCTCTCTACCTTGGTGTAATCCTCTAAGAGCGAGGTATTTTTGATAGTCTTAGCAAGCACGTCGCGCACGTATTGCTTGTTGCGCTCGGCATACTTATCAAATGCAAGAAGCTCGGGGAATGTGCCCTCGCCTACGACTGCGTCATAATCCTTATTTTCGTACTTGTTAAGAAGCTGGCGTGCCTTATTGAGATGAGCGAGCTCCTGCAAGAAGCACTGCTCAAAAACCTTGCGTACGTTTTCGTTGGTTTCGTCCTGCATAAGGCTGTAATATAGATAGCATTCGTTGTATTCATGCATCAATAGGCACTCCAGCCACGTGCTGTTTACGTCAAGCAACGAGCCGTAATGGGATACGTGCTGTTCTTCTATCATGGCAATTTCGGTAAACAGCTTGCGACCAAGGTCCGAGGTATAGAATGTGCCAAGATTCATATAGTAGTTCATAGTCTGCTGCTCTGCCGCCGTAATAATCATAGTATTAAGCTTAGTAGCAAGCGAAGCAGTTTTCATATTGATATGCCGCCTGATATCGTCAAAGGGATGACGATGCTCGGATATAGTCGGTCTGCCCGGCATTATCTCGGTATAGCCGCCAACAAGCAGCTCGCCCTTTGCGCCTTGCTCCATCTCGAGCAAATCGGCAAAACGGTACAAGTGGTCAAAGTCTTCTAACAGCGCAAAATCAAGCGCCGCCTTAACGTACTTATCGTTTTCAAGCAGCGCAAGGTTTACGGTAAGGTCTACCGCAACCTGCTCGTACGAAATAGTGACCTCAAGTAGGTTTTCGTCAAGCGGCTTTAGGGACGCAAGCTTTTTCTGCTGCTGTTGTTCGCTACGGCGCACAGCGGCAAGCTCGCGGCGCAGGTCGTTGTTGTCACAATGGCGCGAAAATTGATGGCTGTACCAAACGGCTTCAAATTCTGCGCCGGATGCCAAAATTATACGCACTTTAGTGTAGGGGTCTACTGCGTTCTTATCATACGCCTTTTGATAAAGCTGCTTCCAGTTTTCATAGCACTTTTCAAGCTTAGGCGCTTTCTCGTTAAACGGGTTAATACTCATAAATTACCTCCAAAATCCATTTTTGGCAAACAAGGTTAATCAAAATCCTAGGTAAGCCATCAATAATTTTATTCTTTACTAACTCGCCTAAATATATACCAAAAAGCCTCAAAAACATGCATTATGTTTTTATAACAAAACTCAGAATGAACAAATTTTGTCTCGGACAAATTTACCCTGATTCTGTCTGAGAGCTCGAAATGGAATGTCGTTTTTTAGCTCAATCGACAGCAAGATGAGAGTATTATTAGCCCATATACTTTTTTATTTGATGTAACTTATTTTACCTATTTATAATAGCCTAACAAAATCTAAGCCGTTTTGGCTAAGTCGGATAAACGCAATGTAAGACTTAGTAACGCATCGGATAAAAGCAGCAATTTTGAACAATCGTGAGTGCGCAAATAATATCGTAGGTCGGCGCAAAGTTTATCGTGAGCACACCAAGCCTTGCGCCGAAAATTATTGCCTCTGCCATATTTTAGCAGATTTGGCGCGAAAATCAAGAAAAGCCTTTAAGTTTACCCTTTATCCACTTATCCACATAAGTTTTCCACCATAAATGTGGATTTGGTGGACAAGTGTGGATATCATAAAAGCTTACAAAAAGCTTCGTTTTGAAAGATTTTTTTATTGTGTCACGTGAAACATTTTTATAGTAAAATGGTACATTATTGACCAAAAACGTCCCAAAAGGCAGTCAATAATGTACCATTATACTAAATTGTGTCACGTGAAACACAAAAAATGACCCTTGCTCCTTAAAGCAAGGGTCGTGATTACAATGGATATTTATTCCCTAGACTCGATGGATTCCAAGATATCGGTTATTCTATCAAGGTCGTCACGGTTATAGTAATCTATATATATGCGTCCTTTTTTATCATTACCGAGTACCGAAACCTTGGTCGCAAACGCGCGTTGCATTCTTGCAACAAGGTCTTTAAGCTCGATGCTTTGCTCGACAACCACCTTTTTCTTGGGATTGCGGTATGCTTTTACAAGCTCCTCAAACTTGCGTACGCTAAGCTTGCCGTCAGCGCCTTTAAGTGCAAGTGCTGTTTGCGCCTCGGGGTCGTCAAGGGCAATCAAAACCTTTGCGTGTCCTGCGCTGAGTCTGCCTGCCGCAATAAGCTCGATAACGCGCGGCGGAAGTGTAAGCAATCCAAGGGTGTTTGTTACAAGCGTACGGCTCTTTCCTATGCGCTCAGCTACCTTTTCGTGCGTGTAGTCGCATTCGTCCATAAGCTGCTTGATTGCAGTAGCTGTTTCGATGGGGTTGAGATCTTCGCGCTGTAGGTTTTCGATAAGAGAGATTTCTCTGATTTGCTCGTTGGTGTAGTTGCGAACAATAGCGGGGATAGTAAGAAGTCCTGCACGCTTGCTTGCACGCCATCTGCGTTCACCGGCAATAATCATATAGCGTTCGCCCCTCGGCACCAAGATGATGGGGGTGATAACGCCATGAATACGAATACTGTTTACAAGCTCAGTCAGGGCAACCTCGTCAAAGTTCTTTCGTGGCTGGTCCTCGTTGCGGTCAATTTTGTCAATAGCAATTTCTTCGGCTTTGTTGGTGGCGCTAGTGGTGTCGTTGTCGTCAAGGTCGAAGTCGCCAAGCAATGCGCCAAGTCCTTTGCCTAATCCTTTAAGGGGCATAGTGTTCACCTCACAATTAGTATACCAGCATTATACTAAATTTTGTGCGTTTAGTCAAGAGTTTTGCGCCAAAATCTATAAAACCAATTAGTTATGATATAATAACCTAAGACTGCGCAATGGTTTTCCGTCAGCTTTTGCGCCTTTTTGCTCTAAAAAGAGGTAGGTCAAATAGAGAAAATTAAGATAATAGTTCTAATTTTTTATGTTGCGTATTGATTTTTGGGCGAATATATGTTATAATGAATTTAGCTTAAAGGGGCGTTTTATGGGGCTTGAGGGGCAGTCTGCGAAAAATTATTAAGCCTATGATTGACGCAAAACAAAGGAATACTCACGCGGCACGTGTGGGGTGGACATACTTCCATTGCCATAAGGGCAAGAGAAAGCCGACTAGGCTTTTGAGAAAGGGGAATTGACAAAAATTAAGCTTGTTAGCTGGTGCAGGGGACGCAGAAATGATTGATTTTACACAGATAGAGAAGTACAAGGAGAACAATCGCATCGAGGCAAAAAAGGCAATCGGTGGGTTGCCGCACAGCATTTGGGAAACGTATTCGGCGTTTGCCAACACACTTGGCGGCGTAATTTTGCTTGGCGTAAAGGAGCATGCGGACAAGACCTTGCATGCCGTTGATCTCCCCGACCCCGAAATGCTTGTTGCCGAATTTTGGGACATTATCAGCAACACGAACAAGGTAAGCGTCAACATTCTTTGCGAGAACGACGTGACCATCGAGCAAATCGACGGCAAGCGCATAGTTGCCATACGCATTCCTCACGCTCAGCGCAGTGACAAGCCGGTGCACGTTGACGGCAACCCCTTTGCGGGAAGCTACCGCCGCAACGGCGAGGGCGACTACAGGTGTACCCAAGCGGAGGTCAGGGCGATGATGCGTGACGCGGCAATCAGGACTCAGGACATGGACGTGCTTGACGGTATAGGGACGGACGTTTTTGACTATAAAGCCGTGAAGCGTTATCGAGCTTGCCTAAAAACCAATCGCCACGAGCATGCGTGGAACGAGCTGACTGACGAGGAATTTTTGCTTAAGATCGGAGCTGTGGGAATAGGCAAGGACGGCGAAATGCACCCCACCGCCGCTGGGCTTTTGATGTTTGGATATGCGCGCGAGATTGTCAGCATATATCCCGACTTTTACCTTGAATATACCGAGCGGCTTGACGGCGAGAGCGAAAGCACCTATAGTATCGTGTCCTCGTCGGGTGAGTGGAGTGGAAACATTTTTGATTTTTATTCCCGAGTTTACGAAAGAATAACGCACGGTATTAAAGATAACTATGAAGTCGGCAAGCGTAATTGTGCCCGTGTGGTTGAAGCACTTAGAGAGGCGCTTGCCAACAGCCTTATAAACGCCGACTATTACGGCAGACTTGGGGTTGTTGTTACAAAACAAAAGGACGTTATTACGTTTTCTAACCCGGGTAGGTTCCGTATACAGCTACAAGCCGCAAAAATCGGCGGCGTATCCGACCCAAGAAACAGCTTGCTTACTAAGATGTTCAATCTTATTGATGTGGGAGATGGCTCGGGTAGCGGTATCCCAAACATTTTCAGCGTGTGGAAAAAGCAGGGCTGGCACGCCCCCGAGCTTTGCGAATACTTCGATCCCGACAGAATAACGCTTTCGTTACCGATAAGCAAGGGCGAGAAAAAAGATACGCAAGCAAGCGGCGATAAAAAAGCCGCAAGAGCTTATGCTCATAAGGGAGCAATAATCAGTTATCTTACCGAGAACGTGATAGCAAACAGCACAGAGATTGCCCAGCTGCTTGGCGTTAAGGAGGATAGAGCAAAGGAAATTCTTGCCGATATGGTAAAGGACGGATATATCGTTGCAAGCGGTAGTAACGATGACGGCATGTACAAGCTAAAAGCGTAAATCACGCAAAACAAGAATATTCAGCTTTGATTTTTAAAGAGGTATAGCGATGTCAAAATACCCGATAAAAAAAGAGTTTTTTCCATTTTCGCATTTTAAGCCGCCAATCAGCGAAAAATTTTTGGCGATGGCTGTGCCGCACATGAAGGCGCCGCGGTCTATTTTTCGTGATGCCGAGGTGGAGGTTAGCTGTCACGAGGTGACAAGCTATGATGGCGAAGGGATAGAGTGCCTTGTTATGTCGCCAAAAGGCATATCGGAGAATGCGCCGTGCCTTATATATATTCACGGTGGCGGCTTTGTGCTTCCCGCGGCAGGGTATCATTACAAAAACGCTATGCGCTATGCAAAAGAGGTGGGGTGTAAGGTGGTATTCGTCAATTACAGACTTGCACCGAGGCATGCTCATCCCGTGTTCTTCGAGGACGCATACGCCGCATTTTGTTGGGCGTACGGCAATGCACAAGCCCTTGGAATAGATATTTCACGCATAGGGGTTGGCGGCGACAGTGCGGGCTCGACCCTTGCGGTTGGCGTATGTATGATGGCAAAGGATAGGCATCACCCTGCAAAAATTTTGTTTCAGATGCTACCCTACCCCTATCTCGATGCTCGTGGCGAAAGCGAGTCGTGTAAGAAATTCACCGATACGCCTATGTGGAATTCGACCCTTTCCGCTCGCATCGGCAATATGACGAGGGTAGATAAAGGCCGCCACGACTACGTTTACTACTCTCCTGTAGAGGCGGCGAGCCTTGACGGACTTCCTCCTGCGTATATCGAAACGGCAGAGTTTGACTGCTTGCACGACGATGGCATTTTGTACGCACAAAGGCTACGCGAGGCAGGCATTGACGTGGTGATAAATGAAACAAAGGGAACGATGCACGGCTTTGACATCGTGCAGAGGGCGCCCACCACTAAGGCGGCGGTTGCCGAAAGAATCAGGTTTATGCGTGGCGCCTTTTGCGCCGCGGACACCAAAAAAGGCTAAAATATGAATCAAGAGATAGCAAAAACGGTAGACAGCAAATATATCAAAATGACCGAAACGCCGATAGGTAGGCTTATTTTGTCGCTTGGAATTCCGACGACGGTCAGTATGCTGATCACCAACATATATAATATGGTTGACTCGTATTTTGTCAGCCAGCTGTCGCTTAGTGCGGGTGGAGCAACGAGCGTCGTGTTTGGCATTATGGCAATATTGCAGGCGTTTGGATTCACGTTCGGGCACGGCGCGGGAAGCAATATCAGCCGAATGCTTGGCAGTAAGCACGTCGAAAAGGCAAGCAAATACGCGTCCACGGGCTTCTTTTTGGCGATAGCGAGTGGGCTTGCTATTATGGCGGGCGGACTGATTTTCTTAGAGCCGTTAATGCGGCTTCTCGGAAGCACCGATACAATTCTTCCGTACGCCAAGGATTACGGAATGTGGATTTTAATCGCCGCCCCCGCAATGACGGCAAGCTGTGTGCTTAACAATATTCTGCGCTACGAGGGAATGGCGGCTCTTGCCATGATTGGGTTGACTACGGGCGGCATATTGAATATGGCGTTCGACCCGCTGTTTATTTTCGCCCTCGATATGGGAATCAGCGGGGCAGGTCTTGCCACCGCGCTTTCACAGTATATTTCGTTTTGCATACTTTTGTCGATGTTTTTGGCAAAAAAGACGCAGTCGAGATTGTCGCTACGCTTGTTTGCAAGAGAATTCAAAACGGTGGCAGACATAGTAATCACCGGGCTGCCCAGCTTCGCAAGGCAGGGGCTTAACAGCGTTTCTACCATGGTGCTCAATGCGCAGGCAAAGGCGTTTGGCGACGCCGCCATCGCCGCGATGGGTTACGTCGGCAGAACGTCCAGCCTTATTTTCAGCGTGGGGCTTGGTATCGGGCAGGGCTTTCAGCCGGTGGCAGGGTTCAACTACGGCGCAAGGAAGTATTCGAGAGTAAAAAAAGGAACGTGGTTTACGCTTGGCTTTGGCGTTGCGTTCATTGGCTGCATATCGGCGTGTTGCTTTGCCCTTGCACCGCAAATCATTTCGCTGTTCCGCAGCGAGGCGGAGGTTGTTGAAATCGGTAGCAAGGCACTCCGAATTATGTGCGTGTTCTTGCTGTTTTTGCCCATCTCCGTGGTGGGAACAATGCTGTTCCAAAGTATAGGAAAAAGCGGTCGGGCGCTAATCGTGTCGTGCCTGCAAAGCGGTGCGCTGTTTATTCCCCTATGCCTTATTTTACCCATCTTCCTCGGCATTTTCGGCATACAAATCGCACAGCCGCTGGCGTACTTTATGTCCGCGCTCGTGTCGCTTCCCATGACCCTATCGTTTTTGCGCCACCTGCCCAAGGACGAGTAAAGTAAATATCACCCGCACACCTACAAAGAAATAAAAAACATTTACAAAAAAGCGTGTTCTCCGTTTTAGGAGAACACGCTTATTACATTATCTTTTCATAAATTCGATTAAATTCTTCTTTTTATCTGTTGGCAATGATTCAATAAGAGATTTTAATTCGTTGTCAATATTATAGTCAGCAATGTCAGGACTAAAAAATCTTTCAATAGAAAAATCACATATTTCTAAAATTTGCAATAGCTTTTCAACAGTTAAAACAATCCTTCCGCTTTCTAATTGTGCTACATACTGTGGACTCATTCCCATTCTTAAGCTAACTTCTCTTGCCGATAAATTTGCTTTATTTCTCACATAACCTAATCTTGATAAAATCTCTTTTATTTCCATAACAACTTCCTAAACAATCTTTATACCATAATTATAGATTAAGATTTGTGACTCGTGGGAAAGTCACACACATAAATTTTTCTCAAAACCTTTATTTTGAATACCCACAAACATAAATACGTGCTATAATGATTAGTATGAGTATTCAACATGAATACTTTGGAGGTTTTTTATTATGGAACAACATAAAATATGCTCTTTTTTTGGGCATAGAAAAATTGAACTAACCGAAGAATTAAAACAAAGAACAAAAAAAGTGATTGAAGATTTAATAACTAAGCACAATGTTCTTATATTCTTATTTGGTAGCCGTAGTGATTTTGATTACTTATGTCATTCAATTGTAACTGAACTAAAAGAAAAATATCCAAATATAAAAAGAATATCCTATACTTGCAGAAGTGAAAGTTGCACATTAGAGAGTGAAAGAAAAAAAATGGGAAGAAATATACTCTCATATTTATAAGCGAGAAGTTCACTTGTTGGGAGTTGAAGAAGAATTTGAACACAAAACAAAATATACATCCGGCAGAGCAGGTTATGTAGAACGAAATCAGGCAATGATAAATGATAGTGATTATTGTGTGTTTTACTATAATCAAAATTACCAACCGGAAATGAGAAAACACTCAAAACGAAGTATCAATTATTACCAACCAAAAAGCGGAACATCACTTGCATATACTTATGCAAAACAAAAAAGAAAAATAGTGATAAATATGATACAACTATAAAATCTTTTCTAATTGGATATACTAAAAAAAGGAACGGAATAAACAAAATAAAGCAAAATCAATACTCTTGTTTATGGAGCGGACAAAAAAACAGCACTACGTGGGTGCTGTTTTTGGTTGTAAGTATGTATAAGGCGGTTTTATATCGGTGCGAAAAAAGCTGCTACTCATTTGCTTTTTTGCTACAATTAGTTTCTTGTCTGATTTTTTTGACTTTCTACAAAGCCCAACAAATACAAAAAGGCGGGGGCAGGTATGCGATAAAGCTTTTTAGCGCCGTAATCACATTCTCCAAAATCGTTTGCGCGTTTGGTAATTACAAGGTTGGGCGTTTTTTCGTTGGCAAGCTCAACAATAGCATCCGTTTCTAAAATTTTTGCTTGATCACGATATTTGACCTCAATCATAATCGGTTGAAATCTTTCCGATTGAACAACGATGTCGATTTCCGTGTTTTTCTTTCCTCCACGGTAATAACCAATTGTAGTCGACGAATCGTAATAAAAAGATTTAATATGCTTATATACTGCTGTTTCGGCAATAATGCCCAATTCTTCGGGATCGTTGGTAATGTCGTCTTTCATTAAAACTGCGTTTCTTACCGCGGCGTCGGCAACGTAGATTTTATCTTGTGCTTTCAGCATTTGTTTCGTGCCAACGTTAACAAAAGGACTGATATAGATTAGATTCGAGCTTTCTAAATACCCGATATATTTTTCTACCGTATTACGGCTTACGCCTTGCAATTCCTTGGACAGAGTTTGAATATTGATGATATTAGAAGAAGTATAACACAAATACAAGAAGATTTTTTCAATATCGTTGATATTGCGGATACCGTAAATAGTCGGTAAGTCGCGTTTTAATGCTTTATCGACGATGTCTTCTCGAAGAATTCTTTGTGCATATAAATCGTCGGAGCTTAATGCCAATTCCGGGAAACCACCTACTTGCAAATAGCGGATAAAATGTACTTGCAACATAGAAAGCTTATTAAAAATCTCCGTCTGTTCTTGCAATGTGCGCAAATATATTTGCGTTGGCTTTATGTCTAAGGGTAAGCTGGGCACTTCTATTTTTAATAATTGACAATATTCGTAGAACGATAATGTAGGAACGTGAATAATTGTCCACCTTCCTAATCCACTTTCAGCCATTTTATCTGACAAAACAAGACTTGCCGAGCCTGTTGCCATAATTTTAAGATTCGGCTGTGTATCGTATAAAATTTTCAGCCATTTATTCCAATCGGTTGCGTATTGAATTTCATCAAAGAAACAATATATTTTTTCCTCTGCGGAAATATTTGCTCTATAAATTTCCAACACCTTATCAATAGTACATAATTTCAGCAAAGGATGGTCGAAGGAAATAAAAAGAATATTTTTTGCTAAAACGCCGCGGTCAAGCAATTCGTGAATAGCTTGATACATAATCGTTGTTTTCCCCGTTCTTCTCGCGCCACACAAAATTACAGAACGGCGAATTTCATGGTTTAACGTTTTCATTGCTTCATAATAAGCAAAACGCTTCATGGGTTTATTAAATTCTTTTTGAATTGCCCCAATTTGCCACCAAGGATTGTAAGAAAAAAGTAAGCTTAAAATGTTTTCGGAATTTACAAGAGCCATAATAATCCTCCTATTGTTATCATTTTAGCACAATATTTTCAAAAAATCAAGCTATTTTGAAATGTTTACACGAAAAGATTGTCAGTACGTTGATAATCTTTTTGGTTAAAGATGTCAAAGTTTGGGTCAAACACAAAAATCTTAATTTTCTGTTATGCAATTTCGGTTATTCCTCAAAGTGCGCTGTACTTGATTATTATAATGAATAAATAAAGCACCAAGAACAGTGCGTTTTGTGCAAAATTAAGGCAAGGCAAGCAACGCAAAACGATGGGGGTGGATAAGCCCATAGTATTTTTTTGAGGGGGGCTTGACAAAATCGCGGGAGTGTGCTATACTAAACGCAGCATAAGGAGGATGCATTTATGATTCCCGGAATTATTATAGGCGTAGTAGTTCTTTTGATTTTGATATTTGGTATCAAAATTGTTCCGCAAGCAACCGAATTCGTGATTGAAAGATTGGGTAAATACAAAAAAACCTGGAGTGCGGGTATTCACTTTTTGATTCCTATTATAGATAGGATTTCTAAAAGGGTTACGCTAAAGGAGCAATATTTAGACTCTCCGCCCCAGCCTGTTATTACCAAGGATAACGTTACGATGCAGATTGACACGGTAGTGTTTTTTAAGGTTTTCGATTCAAATCTTTTCACTTACGGCGCAGTTAATCCGATAAGCGCGCTTGAAAATTTGACCGCAACCACGCTAAGAAACATTGTTGGCGAATTAGAGCTGGACGATACCTTGACCTCTCGCGATACCATCAACGGAAAGATGACTGAGATTTTGGACTCTGCAACTGACCAATGGGGTATTAAGGTTAACCGCGTAGAATTAAAGAACATCATACCGCCTGCCGAAATTCAAAACGCAATGGAAAAGCAAATGAAGGCAGAGCGTGACAGACGTGAAACTCTTCTTGAAGCCGAGGGTCATAAGGCTGCGGTAATCACCAGAGCGCAAGGCGATAAGCAGGCTATGGTGTTGCAGGCAGAGGGTGAACGTGATGCCAGAATTGCTCGCGCCGAGGGTGAAGCCAAGGCAATTTTGTTGGCAAAGCAAGCCGAGGCGGACGGATTAAGAGCGTTAAAAGACGCCGGAGCTGATTATTCTGTTTTGGAGCTGAAGAAATTCGAGGCCTTGATTGCAATGTCTAACGGTATTGCATCTAAGATTATCGTTCCGACCGATGCGGTAAATATGACAAAGTCAAACGTTTTATTCTCCGAAACTACGGGACTCGGCGACGTAACGCCGTCTGCTAAAAAGCCGCCCGAAGAACCTAAAAAAGACGTTTGTTGCGACTAAATAATCACAACCTCGACTTAGCAAAAGCACGGTTGACTGTATCTGCTAAGCGTAGCTTAGTACATAATCAATAAACAAACCACAAAACAGAGGATGTGGAATCGAACTTTTTCCAGCGAGATACCAACAGCACTTTGTGCCTCGATCTCGTTTCACTCGGATATCGGAAAGCTCAGGATGACACGAGGGGCTACGCAGCACTTGCTAGCGAACGTAATTAGGCAAAGCTGTCATCATTTGCCGAAGTCAAACATCATTCAAAAACGCACCTTTGCCGGAAGACAAAAGTGCGTTTTTGTTTGGCAGATGGCGAGGCGGTCGCTTTGCTCCCTTGGTGCTACGCACCGCGAACGGATTGCTAAAGCAATGTTATCACCCTCGTACCTGCAATAAAAAAAGCACCGCAAGGGTGCTGTTTTTATTGGCGGAGGCAGATGGCGAGGCGGTCGCTTTGCTCCCTTGGTGCTACGCACCGCGAACGGATTGCTAAAGCAATGTTCTCACCCTCGTACCTGCAATAAAAAAAGCACCGCAAGGGTGCTGTTTTTATTGGCGGAGGGTGTGGGATTCGAACCCACGTGAGATTGCTCTCAAACGGTTTTCAAGACCGCCTCGTTATGACCACTTCGATAACCCTCCGTGTAAGACTATTAAGTTTTTAGATTTGCGAATTTTTTAGAAAAAGTTTTAGAAGGAATATTTTTCTGCACTATCGGAAGGGCAGAAATGTCAGGCGTGTCAAGGCTTTTTGACACTTTGCAGAAACTCGCGACTGCAAATTTTCAAGACCGCCTCGTTATGACCGCTTCGATATGCCTCCGTATAGATTTTAGAAAGTATTAAGTTGGGTTAAAAGAAATGCCCATTGAGCCGCTAAGGTAGGTGGCATACACGGAACGTAGTGAAGTATATGCCTCCACGAAGAAAATAGAAAGAAAAAAGAAAGGTTAAAAGAAATGCCTGTTGAGCCGCTAAGGTAAGTGGCATACACGGAGCAATATGGAGTATATGCCGTACCGTTTGATTGTGCAATGAATTATACCAAATTTAGCAAGAGTTGTCAAGTCTTTTTTTGGGTGGGACGAAAAACAAGCTTTGCTTGTTTCAGCGCAAAAACAGTATATTTAGCAGACTACGCTCGCCGCGCCCAAAAAGAAGCTTCGCTTCCGCCCCAAGCCAATCTTCGATTGTGAAAAAACGGCGGTACGTGCCGCCGTTTTTTGGTTTTATTGACCTTGTTTTGTAAGTCCGATTTTTATGTAGATTGTAAAGGGCTTTTAGCTTTGTTGTTCCTCTAAGCTTTGTGACAGCTCCTTTTGCTCGTTGGCAAACGCTTGAGCCTCGCGCTTGTCCTTTTTGGACACTTGGTACGTCTTTTCGTCGGGATAGTTGATTACAACCTGCGGGAATGCAATATCTATTCCGTTTTCGGTAAGCAGCTTGCGATACTCGCGGTTCATATCTCTTTCCACCTGAAATCTGTCGTCCTCTAAGCACTTAGCAACGATTTTGATAGTAACGTTTGAGTCCTTAAACATACATACGCCCTTGTAGTACGGGCCCTCCTTGATGGCGGGGATGTTCTTTGCAATTTTGTCGAAGTTGTCCTTTAGAAGATTTTCTACCACCTCAACGGGAACGGTGTACGGAAAGTCACAGTCCACAACGGCAAGCGAAAGCTCACGGGATAGGTTGATAACGTCACCGATGGCGCTGTTGTTGATAATTTTGATATTGCCTGCCGCATCAAGAATCTTGGTGGAGCGAATGCCGATTTCGACAACCGTACCTCTAAAATCGTTTATGGTTATAATTTCACCTACGTGGTACTCGTCCTCGAAGATGATGAAAATACCTGCGATAATATCGGCAATCAGCGGCTGTGCGCCAAGACCAACGACAAGCGTCAGCACGCCGACTGACGCAACGAGCGCCGCCGTATCCACGCCGCAAGCACGAAGAATAAGAATGATTATAGCTATTGCGCAGGCGTATTTTACAAAGCCGTCAAGCAACGTAAGAACGGTTTTTGAACGGTTGCTTTTTTTCATTCTTGCGCCAAAGAGCAGTCGTATAATTCGGCATACCGCGTACACGATTACTATGTAAATCAAGCTGTTAATCAATACGGGAACGTGTGTTTTTAGGGACACCAGCGTGCTTTTAACGTCCCACACATTATCGCTCATCCAGCCTGCAAACGCCGAATCGGGCAAGGCAAGCTCGGAAACCAAGCAGCCTACCACCACCAACAGAAAGAGCGCAAGCACACAAAGCTCAATAATAAGCAAGGTTTTTTTCTTCGAAGTTTTATTCATAGATGTCCTCCATTTCCAAGTAGAATATTTCCGATATTTCAAGCGTTGACGTACCCTTATAGCTGCCTATTGATTCGAGGTATTCCTTATGCGGGTCAGCGTACAAATACAAGGTTACGTATTCCAGCGCGTCGCTGAATTGTACCGAAGCGGAATACGAGTAATCCTCCTCGCTGTACACAAAGCTGCTTTCCGTCAGGGTGATTTCCTCGCCGTTCGAGCCGACAAGCCGCACGTTGCTTAGGTCTAAGCTATTGGCGTAGTCGTATATGGTAAGTTCTACCGCGTTGTCTAAGATCGTGGCTATGTACTCGGCGGATATGTTAGATTCGTTAACTGCACCGGACGGGTAAACGGAGTATATCGAATACTGAATTCCGTTCAGATCAAAGCAAATGTCGTAACGCAGAGGGTACGTCGTGTTGGGCAGGTTTTCCGCCCTCATTACAGGCTCGGTGTATCTAAACCGATAATCGCCCAGCATTACTTGATAATATAGCTCCTCGTGATCCGTTTGGAATTGGGTAGTCGTATAGAAGTTTACTGTTCCGTCCTCGTTGTACGTAACCGCTACCTCGCCGGGGTTTGTGTACGAAAAGTCGTACTCGTAGTCGGTTTGCAGCGATGTGTCTACCGTAACCGTGCGGCTGTCCAAAACAGGTGTGCCGTTTTCATCCGTTAGGCATACGGTATAGCTTAATTCGCCCTCCTCCGAATAGTACAGCGTATAATAGCTGTCGTAAATTTCTTCCAAAATATCTTCGCCGCCAAGCGCGTCACCCGATATGCTTATGTGCGTTGCGCCCCTTGAAATAGCCCTGTAATAAAAGACGATGTTACCATCCGTCAGTCTAACGGTGACGTCCAAATCAAGCGAGCTGTCAAAGGTGTGGCTGTACGGCTCGTATTCTATAATGCTTTCTCCGCCCGTTGTGTTCAAAATTGTAGCTGTGGGGGTGACAGTCATCGAGGTAGTGTATTCGCTAACCGTCAGCCTAACGTAGCCTTTAGAAATATCGGACGGAGAGAGCGTGATTATCTCCGCCTCTTGACCGTCGTATGCGGTGGCAAGGCTGAGAACGATGTTTTCGTCCAAATCCTCGGCGGCAAAGCTTATATCAATTTTGTTAAGCCCCACCACGCTAACGCCCAAAACGGTAAAATCGGGCGGCGTGATTGGCGGCACGGGCGGTGCGTTTGGCTGCTGCTCGACGTGCTCGTCTGTTTGAAATTTTGTTCTAAAATGCGTTATGTCGCCAAGCGAGCTATCGTGACTGACAAACGAAAGCGTGTATTCCCAGCTTGGCTTTAGTCCGTCCACTCTGCCGCTATACGTGCCGTTTTCCTCAACCTGCTGCAAAACGCTTTCCTCGTTGGTGGTGCTTATTACTATCGAGTAGTTGCCGTCCTCGGCAAGATCGCCCACCGTCATTTCGTATTCTACGTAGTCGCTGCCTGCGTCAAGACTGACAAGCTCCACCTTAGGCGGGGTGGTGGCAATCGTTGACACTACGGCGACAGCGGCAATGGCTACCGTTGCCGTTGTGGCAACGCTCTTTATCGTATTAAACAGCTTGTCCATAATGGTCTTAGCGCCGTCACCGTTGGATTTTGCATTCTTTTTGGTTTTTTGCAGGGTGGTGGCTTCCTGACCTAAGTGGGCAAGCTCGTTGCCGATTTCGTTTTCCTCGATGGGCTTTTTGTATATTTCGGCAGGAAAATGCCTATATTCGCTTATGTGGTTATGTTCTTTGGCGTTATAAAACTCACCGCTGTTCATAGGCATCCTCCTTGATTGTAATCTTTGTCATTATAACACGGTTTTTGTAAAAAATCAATAGGTTTAGAAAAATTTTTATTATCAGAGTGGCAACAATATATAAGGCGATATGGCAGTAGAAGGTGAAATTCATAGTTGTCCGCGTTTTTGGGGCTTGCAATTTTTTGCTAAGCGTGCTATAATATTGTAAATAAACAGCAAAAGGGGGCGGAAATGAATAAAAAGCTATTGGACGTTGCGGCAGGCAGGGTAAAGGCGGACACGGTAATAAAGCAAGCGCGGTACCTTAACGTTTATACGGGCGAGGCTTTGTGCGGCGACATTGCAATCGTGGACGGCTATATTGCGGGCATTGGCGAGTACGAGGGAAAAAGAACTTATTTTGCCGATGGTCTTGTCGTCCCCGGGTTTATTGACGGGCACGTTCATATCGAAAGCTCGATGACGCTCCCAAGAAGCTTTGCCGCCGAGGCATTCAAGCACGGTACGACTACCGTGGTTTGCGACCCGCACGAAATTGCTAACGTGGCAGGGGTATACGGTATAAGGTTTATGATTGACGACAGTCGTGGAGGGGATGTGGACTTTAAGTTTATGCTCCCCTCGTGCGTGCCTGCAACAAGCCTTGACCAAAGCTTTTGCACCCTTTCCGCCGCTGACCTTGCTCCACTATACAAGGACAAAAGCGTAATCGGGCTTGCCGAGGTTATGGACGCATTTGCGGTTATTCGCGGCGAAGATGCCGTTCTTGACAAAATAGACCGTGCGACAAGGCTTGGCAGGGCGGTGGACGGACATGCTCCCTGTCTTGGCGGCAAGGAGCTTTGCGCTTATGTTGCGGCAGGCGTAAAATCCGATCACGAATGCACCACTATGGACGAGGCGATGGAGAAGCTTCGCCTTGGTCAGTTTGTTATGATTCGCGAGGGAACGGCGGCGCACAACCTCGAGGCGCTGGTGGGGCTTGTTGATAGATATTACGACAGATGTATGTTCGTCACGGACGATATGCACCCCGAGGTGCTTATACAAAAGGGACATATCGACCGCATTATTCGCAAGGCTGTGGCGCTTGGGGCAGATGCGGTTAAGGCAATAACCGCGGCAACACTTACGCCTGCAAGATATTTTGGGCTTACCGACCGTGGAGCAATAGCCCCGGGATTGCGTGCCGACCTCGCTGTTTTGGACGAGGAGCTGTTTGTCAAGGCGGCATTTAGCGGCGGTAAGAAGCAAAAAAGCAAGGTACGTGATTGGGATTTTGATACATTTATGGTGTCGCCCATCACAAAAGCCGACCTCGACTGCGGCAAAAAGGAAGTGTTGGGCATTGTAAAGGGTCAGCTTCTTACCGACGACTGCGGCACCGCGGATGGCGTGGACGGCTCGCGCGATATAGTCAAGCTGTTTGCCGCCGAACGCCATCACGGCACGGGCCACAAGGCGGCGTGCTACCTTAAGGGGTACGGCATAAAAAAGGGCGCGGTAGCAACGAGCATAGCTCACGACTCGCACAATATAATTGCGGCAGGCTATGACGAGTCAATCGTCCTTGCCGTAAACGAGCTTATAAGGATAGGTGGCGGAATAGTGGTAACGGACGGCGAGAGAATGATGTCCCTGCCGCTTGAAATAGGCGGTATTATGACGGCGCGTCCGTGTGGGCAAGTCGCAGAGCAGCTTGAAGAAATTAAGCGCTTTGCATTTAGTCTTGGGGTAAACGAGGGCGTGGATCCGTTTATGACGCTTTCCTTTTTGAGTCTGCCCGTTATACCCAAGGTAAGATTGCTGCCAAGTGGCGTGGTGCGAATGTAGGCGAGTCGCATTTCGCGTATACGTATAGCAGCTTTTGAGCAAATTTACTTTTATGGAGAACAAAATTATGTACGATACTATAATAATCGGCGGCGGCCCCGCAGGAATGACGGCGGCGCTGTACCTGCTTAGAGCAGGTAAAAGGGTATTGCTTTTTGAGGGCAATAAAATGGGCGGAACGCTGGCTCGGCTCAAAAAAATAGTTAACTTCCCGGGCAGTATTAGCGACGACGGCGCAGAAATCGCCGCGCGTATGGAGAATCAAATCAAAACGCTTGGCGCAGAAATAATTTTCGAGTTTGCAGTAGGTGTTCGTAAATCAGAGGACGGCTTTGTCGTTCGTACCATGCAAGAGCAGTTTTTTGCAAAAACCGTTATTTACTGCGGCGGCGTTCAGCGCAACAAGCCCGAAAGCGAAAAGAAATTCAAGGGTAGCGGCATAAGCTATTGTGCAGTTTGCGACGGAGGCTTCTTTAGGGACAAGGTCGTTGCAGTTATTGGCGATGGCGAGGCGGCTGTTCGTGACGTAAGCTACCTTTTGCCGCTGTGCAGCAAGGTTTATCACGTATATACCGTGTCCCCCGCGGACGGTGCCGTGGGTGTAAAGGGCAAGGTGTCCGAGTTCGTGGGCGACGTCACCCTTAGCGCCATCAAGGTGGGCAGTCGGCTTATCGAGGTTGACGGCGCGTTTATCGCTATGGGCGGCGTGACCGAGGGGCTTATCAAGGGGCTGGAGCTAAAGGACGGCTTGATTGTTGCGGATAGGGGCAGGACAAATATCGACGGCTTTTACGCTATCGGGGACTGCGCCTACGGCAGTATGCGACAGGTCGTTTCGGCTTGCTACGAGGGTGCGCTTGTAGCGGAGGATATAGTGGGCGGACAATCCCGCAGTTAGCGTTGCTAACAGCACCCTTAGGCATTAGGGTGCTTTTTAATCACAAAAGGCTTAGTAGTTGCGCAACAACAGTATATTTAGCAGACTGCGCTCGCCGCGCCCAAAATCAATCTATGATTGTACTTTTTTTATGCGCTAAAAAAAGTACGCAAAAAAAGCGTTGGGGACACTTTCGCGAATGTGTCCCCAACCCCCCGCAACGCGTTTTCGCTTACAGCGAAAAAAATAAGGTTGGGGTAGAGCATAACTCAAACATTGTTTCTGCGCAAGATAGGGTAATTTGGCGAAAAAAGCAGTTTGCGCCCAAAAAGAAGCTATGCTTCCACCCAAAAACAAGCTTTAATTGTGCGAGAGTACGGCTTGCTATGAATTTCGACAAGGTTCGAGAAAGTAGAACAGCGTGTTATCACAAAAAACAAATTTTGCTTGTAAGAGAGCGATTAGCTATAACAATCGACAAAAAATTTGGTCAGTCGTGGCGTTAGCTACCCAAAAACAAGCTTCGCTTGCTTGCAATTTTTTGAAAAATATGGTATAATAACTACACAAAGCGACATATAAGGTAGAAAGGAGAACGATTATGCCCAAAAGTCAGGCGGAGTTGTTTGCCAAAGAAATTCAAAAGGAGCTAAACAAAAGCTTTATAGAGCTATGCAAACGCAAAAGCGGCGGCTTGCTGCTTGCGGACGTTGACGCTGTCGTAGCGCAGGGCGCGGACATCACGGCATCGGGCTGTAAGGCTATGTATCTTGCTGTAAAAAACCGCAACTTTGCGCTTATTGACTACCTTATAGAGCGCGGAATTTTGGATAGCCCCCTTGCCCGAGGCTACCTTGCGGCAATGTGTGAGTTTGGCGAGTTCGCAAAAATCGAGTCCGAGTTCTTTGCCCGTATCGACAAGGCAATCGAGCTTACGGGCTTCAGCCCCGACTACCTCGCGCCGTACGTCAACACCTCGTTCGTGCACGGCGAGCAGGACAAGGCGCTTATGCTGGACAAAAAGTACCCGATATCGAGGACGGAGCTTGTTGGACTGCTGTACGGCCGTATAATCTTCGAGATGGTGGAGGCCGACCTCGTTGACGGTCTTGCCATTGTAAACGGCTATCGCGACTGGATAGACGAAAAATCGTTTGGCGAAGCAATCAGCTCGGGCAATGCAAAGGTAATCAGGTATATGTTAGAGCGCAAACAGCTTACTCCGCCCATCGGCGCAGTAACGGACGCAATCTTTCACGGCTATAAGGAGGCATTGGACCTAATCGAAATCGAGCCTAATCCGTACTACCGCAAGGTTGCCGCATCCGCTAAGGACAGCACCATGACCGAGTATCTAAAGGGTAGGGGAATTATATAAATGTCAAAAACAAAAGGACGGCTATGCGTTTTTTGCACAGCCGTCCTTTTTTGGTCGGTTTTTTTGCTTCAAATGCAGGTAGCTGACAAAATTTCAGCGCCAGTACCTATCAAGCATTCGCTGCATATTTGCTCTGCCTACGGGGTTTGCGGTATGAAGCGCGATTGGATAAAGCGTGCCCCTCTCGCACAGCCAGTCCAGCAGCTTGATTCCGTCCCCGCCGTCCCCGTAATAGTCGCCAAGGTCGTGATCGCAGTCGATAACCTCAATATTCTCGCCATTGCTTTCGGCGACAATAACCGTCGATATTGCCGCATTTACGCTTTTTGCAAGCACGTACCCGTGCGGCGCGGGCCGTAAGTCGTCCAACCAAATTTTCATAAGGCTTACCTTTTGTATATAGGCAAAAGCATGCGGGTTGCGGCCTTGTACTCGGCAAAGCCCTCGCGCCTTGAATTTCTTCGGTCGGCAAGCGGAATGCTGACAAGCAAGAACATAAGTGTGTTGATAAGCGCGCCCGCCGCAAGATACCACATGGACGGCATCACGGACACGAAAGCTATTGCTACGCCCCACCACATAAGAATTTCGCCGAGGTAGTTGGGGTGGCGCGAATATTTCCACGTTCCCGTGCGAATAAAGCCGCCTGTCTTTGCCTTGCGGAACTTGTGCATAAGGTAGTCGGACGTTCCCTGCAAGGTGACTGCTCCAAGCGAGATTACAAATCCGATTACTGTGCCGACGTTAAGGGTGGGTGCATAAATAAAGGTATATACTACCGGCAGGATGCAGGCGTAAACCACGAGTGTGGGAAACAAGTGAATGCCCAAAAGGTTAATAACGGGATAAAACGCCTTGGTCTGCTGCTTTAGCATAGTGTATCGCCAGTCCTGATGGTACATGCTCATAAAGGTGTACGCCCAGTTTGCGGTAAGGCGCGTTCCCCAAATGCAAACGGCAATAAGCGGCAGAATATGTACGGCGGTAAGCTCAGGCGCGGCAACTGCGTACGCAACTACGATTACGATAGGTGCAACGCTCCAGTACGGGTCGTAGACGGACGCGTTGTTGAAGATTACGCTAAATATAAAGGTAACAACCGTTGCGATAATATCGGCAACAAGCAAGGACAGCCACGGCTCAAACGGTAGATATGTGTAGCTGATTATTCCTGCCACACCTGCCACGACATAGATAAGTGCAATCAGCAAAAAGCTGAATGCACGATTTTGTAAAAGCTTCATTTTTGTGCCCCCGTTAGTCAAATTTTTGGTCAAAAACCATATTTACGTAGTGGTTTAGCTCTTTATACATTTGCGTGTCTGACAGGTCGCGCGCTAGCTCTGCCACGACCTCGCGGTAGTACCATTCGGTTTGTCTTGGGCTACCCTTAAAGCGCGACCAAATGTTTGCGCCCACCACTCTAAGGTCGGCGTAAATGCTTTTTATGTTGGCAAGCTTGTCCGCGCACAGCAGCTGTCTTGCCCCAAGCGGGTGAGTCTTTAGTGCGGCTAAGGCGTTTTCCTTGCGCTGAGTCCAGGTTAGACTCTTGTCCTCGGTGTCGCTTGCCACAAGCTCGGCAACCTCGCGCCCAAACAGCGTTTCGATATCGGATAGAGTGGTTTCCGTGTCCTCCACGGTGTCGTGCAGAACGCCTGCGATTTGTACCTCTTGGCTGCAGCCGTTGCTTGCAAGTATATGCAATACCTCCATGGGGTGAACTATGTACGGCGTGTCTGTTCCCTTGCGGTATTGGTTGCGGTGCTTGATGGCTGCGTATTCTATTGCTTTGTGTAGTTGCATACAGTACTCCTTTGGCGGTTGTTGCCGTTAGCCTATCTATTATAGCACGCAAAACTCAATTTGTAAAGAGGAAAAATTTTGTTTTTTATAATGAAAAATTTTTCGTCGCGACTAAATTCAAGCTTTGCTTGTTTCAGCGCAAAATAGGCATATTTAGCTTTCCCACGCTCGCCGCGCCCAAAAAGAAGCTTTGCTTCCGCCCAAATTCAAGCTTCGCTTGGAAATTTTTACAAAAAGAGTATTGCTATTTGGAAAAATATGTGATATAATAGGACTATGGAAAGTAGTACGTATAGATATTTATTTCATCAAGGCACGCTGTACAACGCATACGAGTATCTCGGTTGTGTGTGGGGGGAGAAGACGGCTTTTAGGGTTTACGCGCCGTCGGCTCATGCGGTTTCGGTAATCGGCGAGTTCAACGGCTGGAAGGAAGAGCCGCTTACGCTTATCGAAAACGGCATTTGGGAGCTTGTTCGTAGCGGCGTAAACAAGGGTGACGAGTATAAGTACGTCATTTACTGCGAAGCGGGCAGGCTGATTAAATCCGATCCGTACGCAAAGCAGACCAACACCCGAGAGTTTACCAACAGCATTGTGTCAAGCCACGACTTTGAATGGACGGACGGCGCATACTTGCGAAGTCGCAACCGCAAAAACAGATGGACTGCGCCTATGAATATTTACGAGGCGCATATCGGCTCGTGGAAAAAGGGTTATTCGTACCGCCAATTTGCGGACGAAATAGCGCCGTATCTTGTAGAGATGGGCTTTACGCACATAGAGCTGATGGGCATAAGCGAGCATCCCTTGGACGAGTCGTGGGGGTATCAGGTGACGGGCTACTTTTCGCCCACGCGCAGGTACGGCAGCAATCACGACTTTGCGTACCTTGTGGATAAGCTACATAGCTGTGGAATTGGCGTAATTTTGGACTGGGTTCCTGCCCATTTTCCCAAAAACGCAGAGGCGTTATACCGTTTTGACGGCACAGCGCTGTTCGAAAGGGAAGGCCTTATGGGCGAGCACAAGGAGTGGGGGACGTGCTGCTTTGACTATGCGAGGCCCGAGGTACGAAGCTTTTTGATTTCCTCTGCCATAATGTGGATTAGGCAGTACCATATAGACGGACTGCGCGTGGACGCAGTGTCCAGTATGCTGTATCTCGACTACGGCAGAACGGAGTGGATGCCCAACGAGTACGGCGGCAACGAAAACATTCAGGCAATTGAATTTTTGCGCCAGCTCAACTACGCGGTTCATAAGTACACGGGCGCGTTTACCGTTGCCGAGGAGTCAACGGCGTGGCCTAACGTCACGAGGGACGAGGGGCTTGGCTTTGACTTTAAGTGGAATATGGGCTGGATGCACGATACGCTTGAGTATCTTAGCACCGACTCTCTATTTAGACAGTACAAGCACGATAAGATGACCTTTTCGCTGACCTACGCATTTAGTGAGAACTTCGTTTTGCCAATCTCGCACGACGAGGTGGTGTACGGCAAGGGCTCGCTTCTGTCCAAGGCGGCAGGCGAATACGCGCATAAGTTCGGGGCAGTCAAGGCATATCTAACCATGATGTACGCGCACCCCGGCAAAAAGCTGCTTTTTATGGGCAGTGAGCTTGGTCAGTTTGACGAGTGGAACGCAGGCGCAGAGCTTGGCTGGAATCTTTTGGATTATCCTGCTCACCGAGAGCTAAAGGAGTATGTAAAAAAGCTGAGCCGCATATATTGTAAGTACAAGCCGTTATATATGGACGACAGCTGGGGCGGCTTTGAATGGAAGGTGGTAGACGACCGCAGTCGCAACGTCTTTGCCGTGGAGCGTAAGTGGCAGGGCGAAAGCGTAATCGTTGCGGTAAACTTTTCACCCGTGCCCCGAGAGGTGGATATTGCTTGCGAAAGGCGTAGGTACAGGGTTTTGCTTGCAAGCGCGCTTTTGGACGAAAAATGCGATAGCGTACCCACGGAATTTGGACGCAGGATACGGCTTGGCGGATACGGAACGGTAGTGCTTTACAGCAAAACACCGCCAAAAAGCAAAATTATAGAAATCAGGAAATAACCTCAAAGGAGGGGTATATATGAAGAAGAAACTTTGTGTTGCCATGCTGCTTGCGGGCGGTCAGGGTACGAGGCTGTACGTGCTGACCTCTAAGGTGGCAAAGCCTGCCGTATCGTTTGGCAGTAAATACCGAATAATAGACTTTACGCTTAGCAACTGCGCTAACTCCGGCATAACCACGGTGGGTGTGCTTACGCAGTATCAGCCGCTTATTCTTAACGAATACATAGGCGGCGGCGAGCCGTGGGACCTCGACAGAGCGTACGGCGGCGTTCACGTTTTGCCTCCCTATCAGGCAAAAAAGGGCGGCGAGTGGTACAAGGGTACGGCAAACGCCATCTACCAAAACCTGCACTTTTTGGATATGTACGACAGCGAGCACGTGCTGATACTTTCGGGTGACCATATTTATAAGATGGACTACTCCGAAATGCTCCGTGAGCATATTCGCACCAAGGCTGACTGCACGATAGCGGTAATTGACGTACCGAGAGAGGAAGCCGGCCGCTTTGGCATTATGGACTTTGATGAAACGCGCCGCATAACCTCGTTTGAGGAAAAGCCGCCTCAGCCCAAAAGCAATCACGCAAGCATGGGTGTGTACGTTTTCCGCAAGGAGGCACTTATAAAGGAGCTTATTCTTGACGAAAGGGACGAGCTTAGCAGCAACGACTTTGGTAAGAATATTATTCCCAACATGCTGGCTAAGGGATACAATATGTTTGCCTACCAGTTCAGCGGATACTGGAAGGACGTAGGCACGGTGACCTCACTGTGGGAGGCTAACATGGATTTATTAAGCGGCGATTTGGACTTGTCCGACAAGGGATTCAAAATTTACTCACGCAACGAGGCGTTGCCCCCGTGCTTTGTGGGCGAGGGCGGCGAGGTTATAAATTCGCTTGTGACCTCGGGCTGTGAAATTTACGGTACGGTAATTAATTCGGTGCTAAGCGAAAAGGTTACGGTAGCCAAGGGGGCGGTGGTGGACAACTGCGTGATTATGCGCGGCACCATCGTGGGCGAAAACGCTCAGCTTAGCTACGCAATCGTAGACGAGGACGTAACCATCGGCGACGGTGCGGCAGTGGGCGACGAAAACAGCGGCAAGGACAGGATTACGCTTGTCGGCAGAGGTGCCGAGGTAGAATGCGGCGCAACCATCGAGGCAGGCAGTATCGTGGACGGGGAGGTGGAGCATGAATAAGGCACTCGGAATAATTTTCGGCGCGGTGGGCGAAAAGCAGCTTGGCTTTTTGACGGCAGGGCGCACCCTTGCTTCCGTTCCGTTTGGCGGCAGATACCGCCTTATAGACTTTACGTTGTCAAATATGTCCAACAGCGGCATATATAATGTTGGGGTAATCGCGCTCAACAACTATCAGTCGCTTCTGCGCCACGTGGGCAGCGGCAAGTCGTGGGACCTCTCGCGCAAAAACGGGGGACTGCGAATCTTTCCGCCAAGGGGCGATGCCCAAGGCAACACGAGATGGGACGCGCTAAAAAGCTCGATGCACTTTCTTGCCAACAACGACGAAAGATACGTGGTTCTTGCCGACGGCGACTGCGTTTGCAACATCGACTTCAGCGCGGCGCTTGCCTTCCACGAGGAGAGCATGGCGGACATCACGGTGATTTATCGCAAAAAGGTGCTTGAGGGAGGCAACGAAAAAAACAAGCTTTGCTTTACGCTGGACAGCAGCGGCGAGGTGGTCGAGGCGGTAAAGAGCGAAAGGGCAATCGGCACGCAAAACGTGGGTACGTATATGTATATTATGGGCAGAGAGTTTCTTTTGTCGCTTCTTAGCGGCGAGGAGGATATTCGAAGCCTCGAGCGTGACGTGATTTGCAGGCGCACAAAGGAGTTCCGCATTTTCGGATACGAATACGACGGATATTTTGCAAGCATAGATTCGGTGCAAAATTACTATCACCATTCGATGGAGCTTCTTGACCGCAGTAAATGCTCACAGCTTTTTGATAATAACGGCGCAAATATATATACTAAGGTTCGTGACAGCGCGCCCTGCCATTTTGCGACAGGCTGTGCGGTTTCCAACTCGATAATTGCCGACGGCTGCGAGGTAAAGGGCGTGGTGGAAAATTCTATCCTGTTCCGTGGCGTAAGAGTGGAGGAGGGTGCGGTGGTAAAAAACAGCATACTCTTTCAGGATACCTACGTGGGCGAGGGTACGCTGCTTAACTGCGTTATTACCGACAAAAACGCGCAAATTCTCGAAAACCGTATGCTTAGCGGACATCCCACCAATCCGTACGTAATAGGCAAAAATATTGTAATTTAGACGAGGAGATTTATTTTGAAGAAGGATATAAAAAAGGTATTATTTGTAGCTACCGAATGTAATCCGTTTTGGGCAACCGGTGGGCTTGGCGACGTGATAGGCTCGCTTCCGGGTGCGCTTCGCAACGCAGGGGTGGATGCGCGTGTTATGCTTCCGCTTTTTGAAAAGAGCCTCGACAAGGCCGGGCTTACAAGGCTTGGTCAAATAACCGTTCCGCTTGCGTGGCGCAACCAGTCCTGCGGCATATACACCACTCAGCGTGGGGGCGTAACGTACTACTTTGTAGAAAACGAGTATTACTTTAAGCGACCTGCCATATACGGCGAGTACGACGACGGCGAACGCTTTGCATTCTTTTCGCGTGCCGTATGGGAGATTTTGCGCTTTCTTGATTATAAGCCGGACGTCGTTCACAGCAACGACTGGCAGACGGCGCTCGTGCCTATCTATCACAAGCTGATATATAGGGATTTTGATAAAACCAAGGACGTATTTACCATTCACAACATAGAATATCAGGGCAAGTTTGATAGGGCGATATTGGGCGACGTGTTCGGCATAGACGAGGAGCACTATTCTTTGCTTGACTTTGACGGCTGTATCAACCTGGTTAAGGGCGCGATGGAGGTGTGTGACGCGCTTACCACCGTAAGTCCCACGTATGCACAGCAGCTGAGCGACAACTATTACGCTATGGGTCTGGGTGCGATTGTAGCAAAAAACAGCCATAAGCTGCGCGGCATACTCAACGGCATAGACGAGGACTTGTACGACCCGTCCAAGGCGAGCGGCATATTTGCACCGTTCGATGCGGCAGACCTATCGGGTAAGGCGGAGAACAAGCATGAGCTTCAAAGGCTGCTTAATTTGCCGCTTTCGGACGCGCCCATGCTTGCCGTAATATCAAGGCTTGCCTCCCACAAGGGAATCGACCTTATAAAAAACACGCTTGACGAAATACTAAAGGAGGACGTTCAGCTCGTAGTGCTTGGCACGGGCGAAAAGTCTTACGAGGAATATTTCAGCCATATGCAGCAGACGGTGCCCGGCAAGGTAAGCGCGATTATAGCGTTTAACAAGGACCTTGCGCAAAAGGTTTACGCCGCGTCTGACATCTTTTTGATGCCCAGCAAGAGCGAGCCGTGCGGTCTTAGTCAGATGATTGCTTGCCGCTTTGGCAGTATTCCCGTCGTGCGTGCCACCGGTGGACTAAAGGACAGCATAAAGCACTATACCAAAAAGTCGGGCAACGGCTTCGTGTTTGACGGCTATAATGGCGGCGAATTTTTGGCGGCGGTACGCAAGGCGATTGGGTGCTATCGCACGGACAAATGGCACGAGCTTCGCCATAACGCCATGACCTCGGACTTTGGCTGGAGCAAAAGCGCGAGGGCGTATATCAAAATTTATAAGGAGCTTACCAAATAAAACTCTTTATGAACAAGCAAAGCTACAAAAATCTTATTATAAATAAGCTGTCGGCAAATTTTGCCACCTCGCCCGAAACGGCTACAAAGGAGCAGGTTTATAAGGCGACGTGTCTGGTTTTGCGCGACCTTCTTATAGCAAAAAAGCAACAAAACAACCGCGAAATCGAAAAGAAGGGGCTAAAGCGCGTTTATTACCTGTGCATGGAATTTTTGGTGGGCAGAAGCCTGAAAAACAACCTTGCTAATATGGAAATCGAGGGCGAGTTTGACGCCGCTTTACGCGAGCTTGGCTTTGAGCTGAGTGAAATTATGGAGCTCGAGGCCGACCCCGGGCTTGGCAACGGCGGCTTGGGACGGCTGGCCGCCTGCTTTATGGATAGCCTTGCCACTCTTGAATACCCCGCGATGGGATTTTCGATAAGGTACGAATACGGACTGTTCCGCCAAAAAATTGTAGAGAATATGCAGGTGGAGCTTCCCGACCTATGGCTTCCGTCCGGAGAGGTTTGGATGCTTCCGCGCACGGACAAGAATTTTAGGGTGTCCTTGGGCGGCTACGTGGAGCAATATTACGAGGGCGGTGTTATGAAATTCCGTCACAACGATGCTCAGATTATCGAAGCAACGCCGTACGACGTTATGATAAGCGGCGGCGGAGGCAAGGGCGTAAGCGTGCTTCGACTTTGGCGCTCGTCCGCATACCGAAGCTTTGATATGCAAAAGTTCTCGCGCGGCGACTACTTTACGGCAATGAGAGATGGCAGCGAGGCGGAGCTTATCAGCAAGGTGCTGTACCCGTCCGACGACCATTACGAGGGCAAGCTTTTGCGCCTGAGTCAGCAATACTTTTTGGTAAGTGCAAGCCTGCAAAGCATTTTGCGTGACCATATCAAATGGTACGGTGATTTGCACAGCCTGCCCGACAAGGCGGCAATTCATATCAACGACACGCACCCTGCGCTTGCAATCCCCGAGCTTATGCGCCTGCTTATGGACGAGCATGGCTTTGGCTGGGACGAGGCGTGGGACGTTACGGTAAAAACGGTGGCGTACACCAACCATACCGTGCTTAGCGAGGCGCTTGAAAAGTGGGATATTGCGCTCGTTCAGTCAAGGCTGCCCAGAATCTATATGATTATCGAGGAAATAGACAGGCGGTTTGCCGCGGCAATGAGGGCAAGCGGAAACGGCGGAATTTTGCACTCGACCGCAATTTTGTGGGACAGGCAGGTGCGAATGGCAAACCTCAGCGTTATCGGCTCGCACTCAATTAACGGCGTGTCCGAGCTTCACTCCGACATAATAAAAAACAACGTCTTTAAGGATTTACACTCTGTTTATCCAAATCGCTTTACCAACGTCACCAACGGAATCGCTCACCGCAGATGGCTGACTCAGGCAAATCCGAGGCTGGCGGGCTTAATCGGCGAGCTTATCGGCGATGGATACAGGCGTGATGCCTCGCAGCTGAGCTTGCTCGAAAAGTTTAGTGGCGATAGCACGGTTTTAGAGCAAATCGGCAAAATTAAGCACCAAAACAAGAGCGATTTTGCGGCGTTTATCAAAAGAGAAACGGGCACGGTTATCGATCCGAGCACTCGCTTTGACGTTCAGATCAAAAGACTGCATGAGTACAAGCGTCAGCTGCTTAACGTGCTGAAAATTATAGGCTACTATATTGACCTTAAGGAAAGCCCAAATCGCGACTTTACGCCGCAGACGTTTATTTTTGGCGCAAAGGCGGCGGGCGGATATTACCACGCAAAGCGCATAATCACGCTTATAAATTGCCTTGCCAAGGAAATCGAGGGCGACAAGGCGGTTCGCGATAAGCTTCGAGTGCTGTTTGTAGAAAATTACAACGTGACACTCGCCGAGCGTCTTATTCCCGCAAGCGAGGTAAGCGAGCAAATCAGCCTTGCCGGCAAGGAGGCAAGCGGTACGTCCAATATGAAGCTTATGATGAACGGCGCGCTTACCCTTGGCACGGTGGACGGCGCTAACGTGGAGATTCTGCAAAGGGTGGGCGAGGACAATATGTTCGCCTTCGGACTTTCGGCGGCAGAGGCCGAGCGTGCGTGGGCAAGCGTAAACGCTTCGGCGGCATACTCTCAAAGCGGCGTTCGCAAGGTGGTGGATAGACTCAAAAAGGGCTTTTCGGGCGAAAGCTTTGTGGACATTGCGACCTACCTTATCACGCTTGGGGGAATGGCTGACCCGTACATGTGCCTTACCGACTACGCCGACTATTTACGCGCGGCGACGCTTATGGACAGTAAGTATAGGGACGGTATGGCTTGGAACCGTTCGTCGCTTATAAATATTGCCAGATCCGGCGTTTTTGCCGCCGATCGCAGCATAACGGAATACGCAGAGAGAATTTGGAAGCTAAAGAGGAATAATGTATAAGTTTTGTTCATGCGACAGTAGACATAAAAGCACCGTAGGGGGCGTAAGGGCCAATCAGCCGCTTACGCTCTTTGTCGGCGGGTGCGGCGAGTGCGCCCACCTTATTCTTACCAAGGAGGGCGAGGGGCACGTGCCGGTTTTTTACCCTATGACAGGGGTGGACGGCGGCTTTACGGTGACGGTAACCGTTACCACCTCGGGGCTGTACTTTTATCACTTCGTGATTGACGGCATAAGGTACGGCGAGGACGGAATGCAATGCTTAACCGAGGGTGGCGCCGACTTTGTTCAGCTTGTATTCGAGGGAGAATTCAGGCCCCTGCGAGGCGGCGTAATTTACCAAATTATGCCCGACCGCTTTTGCAAAATCGGTGACCCGTGCTTGCAAAACGGCCGCATTTATCAGCCCGATATATTTGCCGTGCCGGAATATATGCCGGACAGCGGCGGCAAATACAACAGCGAATTTTTCGGCGGCAGTATAAAGGGCATAACGGGCAAGCTTGACTATCTTGCCTCGCTTGGCGTATCGTATATTTACCTCAATCCCATCTTCGAGGCGGCAAGCAATCACCGCTACGATACGGGCGATTACGAAAAAATTGACGCGATGCTTGGCACGGACGGCGATTTTGACGAGCTTATAGCAGAGGCAAAAAAGCGAGACATCGGTATAATATTGGATGGAGTGTTTTCGCACACGGGTGACGACAGCAAATATTTTAACCGCTATGGCAGATACGACTCGCTTGGGGCGTATCAGTCGCCGCAAAGCCCGTACCTTGATTGGTACAATTTTACAGACTATCCCACTAAGTACAAAAGCTGGTGGGGATTTGAAACCTTGCCCGAGGTAAACGAAACCTCGCACGGCTTTATGGAGTATATGCTCGGGCAAGGCGGAATAGTTGACAGATGGGAGCGCCGCGGTATAGCAGGCTGGCGACTTGACGTGGCGGACGAGCTTCCCGACGAATTTATGGAGGCATTGCGCCGCCGCAGTACGCTTACGCTAATCGGCGAGGTGTGGGAAAACGCCGCGCAAAAATACTCGTACGGACATAGGCGCAGTTACCTTAGGGGCAGTCAGCTTGACGGCGTAACAAACTATCCGTTTAAGGATGCGATAATCGATTTTTTATGCAAAAACGACAATACGCTGCTTAGAAAAACGGTAAACGAGCTTGTCAACGACTATCCCCGCGACTGCTTTTTGTCGGTAATGAATGTGCTGTCTACCCACGATACGGTGCGCATACTTACGGCTCTATCGACCGACCCTGTTCCAAGCGACAAGGCGGGCATGGCGGCGTACAAGCAGTCTGATATTGCGGAGGCAGTAGAGCGATTAAAAATCGCTTCGCTTATTCAGTACGTGTTACCCGGAGTGCCGTGTCTATTCTACGGTGACGAGGCGGGGCTGTACGGTCATGCCGATCCGTTTTGCCGAAAGTTTTATCCGTGGGGGCGTGAAAACGCACAGCTTATACGGCATTACACAGCGCTTGGGCAAATGCGAAAAAACTATGCTTCGGTTTTTGCGGGTAGCACAGAGGAGCTTTCGCCAAGCAACGAGGTATTCGTGCTTCGCCGCAGCGACGGAGTCACAGATCTGACGCTTACCGTCAACCTATCGGATAATTGCGTTGAGGCTGACGGCGAGGTAATTTTTGGAGAAAAAGCGGTAAAGCCGTTTTGTGCCGCGGTAACCAAATCAGCTCGAGGTCAAAAATAAATATGCAGCCCTATAATATATAAGGATTAGCAAAGGAAAGGATTTAGTAATCTTTTCCTTTTTTATTTTTTTGCTTTGTTTTGGCGGCGACTTTCGTTTTGGCGGTTACTGTGTGGGGGCGGCAAAATAGCTCAAAAAAGGCATAATTTTGCCTAAAAGGCTGATTTTTTCGTAAAAAACGAGCGCAAAAAAAGTTTTTTGTGCATTGTGTGTTAAGTTGAGATAAATTAAAACATTATCAAAAAATCGCTTGCTTTTGGGGTAAGCTTTGTGATATACTCTGTGTACTCTTATTGTAGGGTTTTATCGGATAAATTTTTTGAGGTAGGAAAGCACCCCTAAAAGTTCATCCAAATACATTTCATAATAAGTCTTAAGGAGGACCTATGAAAAGAAAGAATTTAAGAATGAGATTAGCCTCTCTTGCTGTATTCCTTCTTATCGGCGTGATGGGTGTAACCGGCGTTGCATCGTCATACCTTGGAAATACTGCAAGCAATACGGTTATTCCTACGAATTCTGCTATCACAGCGTCTACCAATTCGGATTTTGACCTTTCGACCGTTATCAACAAGGATATCGTAATCGAAAGCGCGGCAAAAATCGGCGACAACGAAACCGTTGGTCTTATCGTCGAGCTCGAGGGAGAAACTCTCGTTGATATGTACGCTGCCGATCCGATGGGTTACGCTACGTTCCAGGAATACCGTTTGTCTAAAGAGGGTAAGGCGGCAGCTCAAGCTCTTATAAACAAGCAAAACGCTGTTTATAATAAGATTGCGCGCCAGGCTGACGTGGAGCTTAAATATAACTACGTTAATGCCATGAACGGTTTTGCTATCGATTTCACCTACGGTGATCGCGATCTTATTACTAAGATTGCAAAAAAGGCGAACGTTGTAAGCACGCAGATCAGCGAGCGTTACCTTCAGCCCGAGACCACCGTTGTAACCAACGAGGTTGCTGCTCACGAAACGGGTATTTTCGATTCTGCTTACGCTATCGAGCAGGGCATTGCCGGTCAGGGTCAGGTTGTTGCAATTCTTGACACGGGTCTTGACTGGGAACACGTTGCTTTCCAACCCGACCACGAGCTTTTTGATTTGGAGCACAATACGCTTAAGTTCACCAAGGATACCGTTGCTGCGGTTATTGATGATCTTTCGGCGTCTAAGACGTTTATCGAAAACCTTACCGTTAACGAGGTTTACCGTAACGAGAAGGTTCCTTACGTATTCGACTATGCAGACTACGATCCCGAGGTTAACACTCACGTAGAGAACTCGCACGGTACTCACGTAGCAGGTATCGTTGCAGGTCACAGCGATGATCCGTTCCAGGATAAAAACGGCAACGGCGAGTTCGACCGCGACGCAACCGGCGAGGACGACGAGCATTATTACGACGACAAGGGAGAGGTTATTACCGGTATCACCGGTGTCGCTCCCATGGCTCAGCTTGCTATCTTCAAGGTATTCCCGGACGGAACCGGCGGTGCAGAAAGCTATGCAATGCTTGGCGCGGTAGAGGACTGTATCACCCTTGGCGTTGACGTTATCAACATGAGCTTGGGCGGCGATTGCGGCTTCCAAGACGAAACCTACGGCAAGGACAGCGTGTTCAGCGTTTACAAGCGTCTTGAGCAGGTTGGTATTTCGCTTGTTGTTGCGGCAGGTTTCGTCTTGGAAGCCGCAATC
>SVHR01000071.1 GCA_015055705.1 Clostridiales bacterium
ACATTGCTTGAGGACATAATCAAAATCAAAAAAACTGTAGATATCGAGGTTGAATGCTTTGTTCAGGGCGCGCTTTGTATTGCTTTTTCGGGCAATTGCTACTTTAGTAGCTTTGTAAGCGGTTATAGTGGCAATAGGGGCAAGTGTATGCAGCTTTGTCGCAAGAAATATTCTACTAAAATAGGTAGGCAAAGCATTAACGGATATTTGCTGTCGGCAAAGGATTTGATGCTTGGTAAAAAAATATCCAAGCTGATGGAGGCAGGGGTCGATTGCTTCAAAATTGAAGGAAGGCTTCGCCGCCCAGAATACGTTGCCGAAGCCGTACGTGCATACAAAAAAGCTATATGCGGTAATTTTGATGAAAGCGACGTTATTGCATTAAAGAAAGTTTTTAACCGCGGTGACTATACAGACGGACATTTGACAAACCCGACCAATAAGGTGCTTGACATAAATATTTCTGGACACAAGGGTTTACGTTTTGGAACGGTTCAAAAGATAATTGGCAAAAAAGCAACGCTTAGTAAGGCGCTTTCTAAGGGTGATGGAATAAAATTTTTGCGAGCAGGAAAAGAGGTAGGTAGTGCAAGCATTGTTCAAAACGGCTTCGTTACCGGCTTTGAGGGCAACGTGCGAGTAGGTGACGAGGTTTATATTACAACTGACAGTCAATTTAACCAAAACGTTTTGCAACGAACAAAAAAGCTATTCGTAGAGGTAACGGCAGATTTTGATAAATCTATTCTTATTCTTAAGTGTGGAAACAGTCAAATTCAATGTGAGATAGTTGGTGCTCAGCCTGCAATAAAAGCCCCCATAACAGATAAGGATCTAGCCGATAACTTTGATAAGTCAGAGCACTTTACAGTAGCAAAAGCGGTAGTGCGAGGTGCGCCGTCTTTTATGACAAAAGCAGATTTCAACGAGTTGAGACGCAGTGCTTATAAGCTGCTTATAGATAAAATTTTGGCTGATTATAATGCGCAAATGCAGGTTTTTGACGGTAAATGCTATACTATGTGTGACATAATAAGCGATAAGATTGGCAGAATCTTACGTGGACGCACGATATATCAAGTTGAAAATCCCGAACAAATATCTCCCGAAATGGAGCTGATTGCAGTAAATCCAAGGGAATATTCGGTGGAATATCTTAGTAAGTTTAAGCCGTATTTTGATAGGGCGCTACTTAATCTTCCTATCGTTGCACGCGGCAAGGATATGGATATACTAAGGGAGATAGTATCTAAGTGTGATTTTTGCGGCTTTATTTCAAATAATTTATATGCAATTGATCTTGTAAAAGATAAACCGATTTTGTTGGGATTTGGGCATAATATAATAAACGATGTTATAAGTGCCGAAAAGATATACTCTATAGAATCTGACGCAGTATTAAAAAATGGATACGTTTACAGCGAGGGCAATGTTCCGCTTATGACTTTTTGTCATTGCGAGAAAAAAGAAATTGCAAACGGTTGCGAAAATTGCAAGGGGTATGATATAACTTTGTCGTACGAAAACCGAGATTTCTATTTGCGTAGGTATAAAATTTATTATTGCTACGGACAGCTCCTTAATTGTGCGACTTTGGATATAAAACAAAAAGGCGCGGTCAAGAGCTTTGTAGATTATTCGTATCAGCGTACAAATGGAACAACAAAGGGAAACTACGGTAGAGGTTTAAAGTAAAATGGACGCAAAAACGCTTAAAACTTTAGAATATTCGACTATACTTGGCAAAATTCAAAATTTTGCTGTTTCGCCGTGCTCTAAAGAAGCGGTTATGTCGCTGTTGCCTTATAGTAATCCCGAGGATGTACACAAGGCACTTAACGAGGTGGTCGAGGCGTACAAGGCAAAATATACTTATTTGATAAGCCCGATAGAGAGCTTTGACGACTCTATGGAAATTTGCCAAAAGGCGTCAAAGGGAATCACTCTTTCGCCGTCCGAGTTATTGAGAGTACGCACCTTGCTTCGAGCAGGACGTGTTGCGCAATCATCGCTTGCACCATTGGATCTTGATCTTTTGCGAGCTTATTCCGAAAGCTATTTTGCAGATAGGGGATTAGAGGACGAAATTGATATTTGTATTCTTAACGAGAATGAAATCAGTGATAACGCAAGCACTACGCTTAGGGATATAAGACGTAAAATCGCTGAAACAAAAAGCGCGTTAAAGGAAAAGCTTGCAGGATATTTTAGGCAAAGCGAATTTTCGAAGTTCTTGCAAGACAATTTGGTTACCATCCGAAACGATCGATTTGTTTTGCCTGTAAAGTCGGAGTATCGTTCATCGGTGCCCGGTCTTATACACGATATGTCGGCAAGTGGAGCAACTGTATTTATCGAGCCATTTGCGGTAGTTGAGGCTAATAACAAAATCAAAAGTCTTTCGCTTAGTGAGGCGACGGAAATAGAACGCATTTTGTCAGCACTTAGCGGCAGAGTTGCCGATATTGCCGAGAATTTACAAAAAATGCAAAGGGCTGTAATTGCGCTTGACGTTATTTTTGCAAAAATGAAATATTCGGTCGACATTAACGGCACGATTCCCAGATTTAATTCAAGTGGAATAGTAGACCTAAAATCCGCAAGGCATCCGCTTATAGACAAAAAATCCGTAGTCCCCGTAAGTATTGCGGTGGGTAAGGATTATAAAATTCTTATGATAACGGGACCCAACACAGGTGGAAAAACAGTTAGTCTAAAAACACTTGGGCTTCTATGTCTTATGGCGTACACAGGCTTGTTTGTTCCTTGTGAAGAAGGCAGTGAGGTTGCTATATTTGACGATATTTTCTGTGACATTGGTGACGAGCAAAGCATTGCGGAGTCGCTTAGTACGTTCTCGTCTCACATGGTAAACCTCGTTCGCATTACCGAAAAAATTACGAACAATACGCTTTTACTGTTTGACGAGCTGGGTGGCGGTACCGATCCGCAAGAGGGTGCTGCGCTGGCAATCGGCATAATTAAATATATCGAAATGTGGCGCGCTACTGCGGTGCTAACAACGCATTATGGTGAGCTTAAGGAATACGCTCTTGTTTCGCCCAATATCTGCAACGCAAGTATGCAATTTGATGCCCAAAGCCTTAGACCTACGTTTAGACTAATGATGGGAATTCCGGGCACGAGTAACGCAATAAACATAGCTAAGACCCTCGGGTTAAACGAAATTATCTTAGATTTTGCGTTACAGAGCATGGATAAGGAAAAAATCAAGCTCGAAAACCTTATAAAAAGTGCCGAGAGTGTTAAGAAGGCGTCTGAAGATGAGCTTGCTTTGACTCAAAAATTAAAAGAAGAGCTGCTTGCCGAAAAGGCTCAATTTGCGGTAAAGCAACAACAGCTAAACGAGAAGCTGGAAAAAATCAATGCCGGCGCAAAGCTTGAAATAAAAAGGCTTGTCTCGGTTGGGGTTGAAAAGGCGGATGAGCTTATAGAGGAGCTTAAGGAAAAAATTAAGATTGCCGATGAGCGAGCGCTTTTGGAAGCAAAGGCGATAAGAAAGCAGCTTGAAAACATGGTTTATGAGGTCGAAAGTGAGCAGCAGGTTGCATATGACGAAATTGACCTATCCAAGCTTAAAATAGGTGATAAAGTTTTTGTAAAAAGTCTAAATTCAATTGGTGTGCTAAACACGCTTCCCGATAAAAAAGGTGAGGTTACTGTTTCGCTTGGTGCGATAAAGACAAAGATTAAGGCAAAAGAGCTGGCTAGACCAATCGAGCAACAAACAAAAAAGCCCTCTAAGAAAGCTGAATACAAGCCTTCACCAAAGCCCGGTGAAGAGGTTGTGATTATCCCCGAGGTTAACGTGATAGGATATACTGTAAATGAAGCAATCGAGATAATCGAGCCGCACCTTATAAGTATGTCGGGAACTAATTCTAAGATTTTGCGTGTGGTTCACGGTAAGGGAACGGGCGCGTTAGGAAGAGGTTTGCAACAGTTTTTAAGAACTTGTCCGCTTGTTAGGTCGTATAGGTACGGCGGATACGGTGAAGGCGACAACGGCGTAACCGTAGTCGAGTTAAAATGAGGTAAAACGAATGATATTTTTAGATAATGCTTCTACCACAAGGGTGTGCCCTACGACGTATGAAGTGATAAAGTCTGTTGGGGAGGATTTGTACTACAATCCCTCGGCGCTTTACGGAGAGGCCTTGAAGGTAAAAAAGCTTATCGAGGGCGCCAGACGTGATTTAGCTGTGCTTTTGGGAGCAGATGCAAGCGAAATTTATTTTACGTCTTGCGCAACTGAAAGCAATAATTGGGCATTTGAGCGTGGAATAAAGAACAAAAAAGGCAACATTGTTGTTTCGTCTTCCGAGCACGCATCGGTTTATGAAGCAGCAATTAACCAAAAAAGTAAGGGTATTGACGTGCGATTTGCGGCGCTTAACGAAGATGGCACAGTAAACGAAGAGGATTTACTTAACAAAATAGACGGAAACACAGCCTTCGTGTCTATAATTCATTGTTCTAACGAAACGGGTGCTGTCAACGATATAGCAAGGCTTACTAAAAAAATCAAGCAAATCAATTCCGCAATTATGGTTCACTCTGACGGCGTGCAAGCGTTTATCAAGTGTGGCGCCAAGATAAAGGAGCTTGGCGTTGATATGTACAGCACAAGCGCTCATAAAATTGGTGGACTCAAGGGCTGTGGTGCGTTGTTTATTAAAAAGGGTATCAATCTTTCTCCGTTTATTTCGGGCGGCGGTCAGGAAAAAGGGTTGCGATCGGGAACGGAAAATGTGCCCGGAATACTATGCTTTGCTGAGGCGGCAAAGTATTACAAGGCG
>SVHR01000072.1 GCA_015055705.1 Clostridiales bacterium
CGTTTGGTCGGCTGTTGCCGCTATTATAAACTTGCTAATTACGGGAGGACTATAAATGAGTAGTGTTACACTGCACAAAGGAGAGAACTGTGCGTTTTTGACGAATACTCGCATTACCGAGAAGGTCCCAAAAAAGGGCAAACAAACTGTCACCTTCAAAAATCCGCCGCATATTCAGGGCAGAATGTCGGTTGTTGGCGCAAAAGAGGGGAAGGGACCGCTTGGCAAATATTTTCATAAGGTGCTTGACGACGATAAAATGGGAGAAAAGACCTTCGAAAACGCCGAAATAAAAATGCTTACTACGGCTATTGACGGTGCAGTAAAGGATTCCGGGCTTAAAACAAAAGATATTGATCTTATTATTTCGGGAGATCTGCTTAATCAGGTTACGACCTCAAACTACGTAGCAAGGGAGTATCACGTTCCGTATCTCGGAATATATTCTGCTTGCTCGACTATGACAGAGGCTCTTAATCTTGCTTCGACCTTTATCAGCGCAGGGCACTTTGAAAACGTGTTATGCTCGACGGCAAGCCACTTTGCTACGGCGGAGAGAACATACCGCTATCCCCTTGAATACGGCTGTCAGAGGCCGCCTTATGCCCAGTGGACCGTTACGGGTGCAGGTTGTACGGTGCTTTCTGCAAGCGGAAACGGGCCCAAAATTACAATGGGTACAGTGGGACGAGTCATTGATTTCGGCACTACTGATCTAAACAACATGGGTGCAGCTATGGCGCCTGCCGCGATGGACACAATGGTGGCACTGTTTAGAGAAACAGGGACAAAGCCGAGCGATTTTGACCTTATAATTACGGGTGATTTAGGAAAGCTCGGCTCCGACATTTTGCGTGACCTCATGATGGAGCAAGGTTATAATCTTGGTCAGCGCTATATCGATTGCGGCAATATGATCTTTGATGTAACGCAAAAATGTTATCAAGGCGGAAGTGGCGCCGCGTGTAGCGCAACGGTGTTTAATTCATTTGTGCTTGACAAGATTCTTGACGGTACTTATGGCACGGTTGCCTACTTTGCTACGGGCGCACTTATGAACACGCAAAGCTGTTATCAGGGTGAAACGATACCGTGTATTTCGCACGCTGTCGTTATTGAGAGGTGATTATGAATCCGGTTTTAGAAAATTTATTAACTTATTTAATAGTGTTTGCTGTAGGCGGCTTAATTTGTGCAATCGCACAGCTGCTTATTATCAAAACTAAGCTTACACCTGCTCGAATACTCGTTATTTTCTTGCTTGTAGGTGTGTTCTTGGAGGGTATTGGCGTGTATAAGCCGCTTAATGATTTATTTCAGGCCGGTATAAGTGTTCCTATAATCGGCTTCGGTGCTTCACTTACGCGCGGTGCTATAGAGTATGGCAAGCAAATCGGTCTCCTTGGTACGCTTGGCGGCGGTCTTATTCGCAACGCTTTGGGTATCGGTACCGCTGTTATAGCCAGCTATCTAGTTACACTTATTTTTTCTCCAAAATCCAAGTAACGTTTTTGACACATCTTGCATATAATCGTATATGCCAAGATATAAGTCAAAAAAAAGGAGGGCAAAGGCTCTTATTGCTGTCCTGGTAATAACAGTGCTTACAGTCCTGCATATCACAAGAAATGTAAATCCCATAGTTGCTCAAGTGTCCCAAAAAGAGGTTCTTGCGCTTGCGGAGGTTGCTGTTAACCGGGCTTGTGATCAGGTGCTTACCGAGCATTTTGTTGTTGATATGATTGATTATTCCATGGATAATGAGGGTAAGCTACAGATGGTTACCACCAATACTGCGCTTATGAATACCATTTCGCGAAGGGCGGTAGAGCTTTCACAGGAGAATATCACTTCACTTGGTCAGCAGGGCGTGGCTATTCCGCTTGGCAGCTTAAGCGGTATTACCTTGCTTGCCGGTCAAGGTCCAAATATTTATGTCAAGGTGTTTCCGGTAGGCTCAGTCAATGCGGAATTTACGTCCGAATTTGTTTCCGCCGGTATCAATCAAACAAGACACAAAATTACCTTATGCGTAACGGCAGATGTGCGAGTAGTTATGCCGGGAATGAATAGCGTCGTGCAGACGGTTACTGATATTCTTATGTGCGAAAACGTTATTATCGGTATCGTTCCCGACACGTATTTCGATATGAATAATTTTTCTGATTTGCTTAATCTTGTCCCGTAAAATAGCCTAAAACGCTTGATTTTGGGGTTGAATTATGGTATAGTTATTGTGCTGAGATTGCGGCACAAGATATGTTCAACCGACAGAGAGCGCCTTTTGCTGAGATGGCGCACGAACAAAAAATATTCACCGCAGGAGCTTGTTGCTGAAGTAGTAGTAGGCAGCCGTTTGGGAAGCGTTTTCCCGCAAATGAGGCTTGTTTTAAGCGAAGTTAGGTGGTACAGTGCGAGTTTTGCACCCTAATAGTTTTATTAGGGTGCTTTATTTTTTGTAGAATCTAATCGTGGCCGTAAATATAGTGGAGGAGAAATGGAACAAAAAATTATTGAGCTTGTTAATGAAACAAAAGCAAAAGTAAACGCTATTGCTTGCGCAAAGGATTTGACCGACCTTAAGGTTGAGGTTCTTGGCAAAAGCGGTGCGCTTACTCTTATTTTGCGTGGATTAAAGGATTTATCTGAGTCTGACCGCCCCAAAATGGGCAAGATTGTAAACGAGGCGAGAGTGGAGCTGGAAAAAGTTATCGGCGAAAAGTTCGTGCAGCTTGAGCGCAAGGAACTTGATGAAAAGCTCATGAAAGAGAAAATCGACATTTCGCTTGATAAAAAGACTACGCTTGGCAAGCTTCATCCTCTCAATGTAATGAGACGAAAAGCAATAGATTTCTTCGTTTCGATGGGCTTTATAGTTACCGACTCGCCCGAAATAGAAACAACGTACTATAATTTTGATATGCTTAATATTCCGCCTGATCATCCGGCGAGAGAAATGCAGGATACATTCTTCGTGACGGATAAAATTTTGCTTAGAACGCAAACCTCGGCAGGCCAAATTCGCACGATGGAGCAGATTAAGCCCCCTATCAAGATGATTTCGCCGGGCAGAGTTTTCAGAAGCGACGAGGCAGATGCAACACACACTCCTTGCTTCCATCAGATTGAGGGACTTGTTGTGGATAAGGGAATAACAATGTGCGACCTCAAAGGTATTTTGGCATCGTTTGCAAAGCATTTCTTTTCCGAAAATTCGTCCGTACGCTTCCGTCCCTCACACTTTCCGTTTACCGAGCCGAGTGTAGAGGTGGATGCATCTTGTCCTCATTGCGGTGGCAAGGGCTGTAACGTTTGTAAGGGCACCGGTTGGATAGAAATTCTTGGTGCGGGCATGGTAAACAGACACGTTCTTAGCGGCTGTGGAATTGATCCGGACGTTTACACGGGCTTTGCGTTTGGTGTAGGTCTTGATCGTATTACGGCTATTTGTCACGGTATTAATGACGCCCGCGTGCCTTTTGAGGGCGATATTCGCTTTTTGAAGCAATTTTAAGGAGAGATTATGAAATTACCTATTAGTTGGTTGAAAGAATTTGTAAGCACCGATGCGAGCGTTAAGGATATATGCGATGCACTTGTAGGCGTTGGCTTTGAGGTAGAAGAGGTAATAAATTACGGCGAAGGCATTTCAGGTGTTGTAGTGGGCAAAATAATAGAAATTAAGGCTCATCCCGATGCGGACAAGCTTAGAATTTGTTCGGTTGATGTAGGAAAAGAGGTGGTAACTATCGTTACAGGTGCAAGCAATGTTTGCGTTGGCGATGTTGTTCCTGTTGCTTTGGACGGAGCAATCTTGCCTGACAAGACCATTAAGGCTGCGCCGCTTCGTGGCGTTATGAGCTACGGAATGATGTGCTCCGGCGGTGAGCTTAAAATAAGCGAGGCATTTGTTGACGGCGCCTCGGTGGACGGAATTATGATTTTAGATGGTTCTTTGCCGCTTGGTGAGGATATCGTTACAGCGCTTGACCTTAGAGAAACAGTACTTGACGTGTCGATTACCGCAAACCGACCCGATTGCCATTCTATTCTTGGACTCAGCCGCGAGGTGGCAACCGCACTTACGCATTGTACTGTAAACGGAAGATCGCTAAGTAACGGCGCTGTAAAGGTTAAGATGCCTTCGTTTGATTTTGTTCAGCATGACGTTACGGCGGCAATACCGAGAGTAATGGTTACTTCGCCTGATTGCCCCGTATATTCAAGTGCAATGATTGACAGCATAAAAATAGAAAAAAGTCCCAAATGGATGCAACGGCGCCTATTTATGTGTGGCATAAATCCCATAAATAACGTTGTTGATATTACAAATTATGTTCTTTTGGAAATTGGACAACCGTTGCATGCTTTTGATTTGAGTATGATAGAGGGGGACGTTACCGTTCGCCTTGCCGGCGAAAAAGAAAAAATTACAGCGCTTAACGGTGAAGAATATGAAATGTCCGGCGATATGACGCTTATTTGCGACGACAAAAAACCGCTTGCAATAGCTGGTGTTATGGGTGGCAAATATAGTGGTATAACAGATGAAACTAAGGTTGTATTTTTGGAGAGTGCAAGATTTGCACGTGGAAGCGTTCGAACGACCTCTCTTAAAATTGGTCTTAGATCTGATTCGTCTACAAAGTTCGAGCGCGGCGTGGACTATTACAGCGTAGAGTATGGAAGAAAGCGTGCGCTAAGCTTGTTCGAGCAGTTGGGTGCAGGTCGTGTTTTAGTAGAT
>SVHR01000004.1 GCA_015055705.1 Clostridiales bacterium
TCTCAAGCGAGGGTACGGTTTCCTGGAGCGCGGTTGAGGGCGCGGATGCTTACGAGTATGAAATCGACGGCTCCCCTGCAGTAATCGGAGAGACCTCAATGTCCCATATCGCTTACGGTCAAGCGCTCAGAGTGCGCGCTATATGCAGTGACGGTGAATACGAGTGGTACGGCGAGTGGTGTGAGGCGGTAGTCCGTGAGGATACAAGAGAGCAACTTGCAACGCCTATTATCGCGTATGATCCCGAAATAGGACTTACTGTTGTGATAAATGATCCCAAGGTATCTTACTACGAGGTAATGTTCGGACAGGGCGGAATTAAAATGCGTTATTATCCTTCTTACGGTGCGTATGAAGTAGAGGTTATAACAAACTCGTTTACATTCCCCGATAACGATTACACCGTTTACGTCAAGGCAGTACCTGTGGATACATCGAATTATAGTGACAGTGAGTGGGCAACTGTCACAATAGTTTTTGGATAAGCTGTAATATCAGCAACAGCACACAAAAAACTAAGGCATCTACTCTTAGCAGTAGATGCCTTTTGTGGTTATATGATAACTACTTGTTTTCGCTTTGTTGATTGCGGTATTTAAGTGGTGATACACCCTCGTTCTTTTTGAACACTCTGCAAAAGTATGCTGTGTCGGTATAGCCGCACCTTTGGGCTACCTCGCCGATGGTAAGACCCGTGGTGGATAGGTACTGCTTTGCGCGCTCCATTCGCTTGTTAAGCAAATATTTGATGGGCGGAATGCCAAGGCGCTCCTTAAACAGATGGGTAAGGTAGAACTTGTTAAGACCTAAAAGCTTGCATACGTCCTCGATATTTTCGATTGTAAGGTAGTTTTTGTCAAAGTATTCCTTGGCGTCGAGGTACGCCTTGTTGTGTGAGTATAGGCGCTCGAAGTCGGGTGCGGCAAGTCGTAGGGTGGATATAAGCAAAACCCTGACAAGGTCGTCCTGAATGATTTTGCTGCCCATGCCGCGCGTTTTTTCTTCCTTTACAAGAGCCTCAAAGTACGACTTGAACAGCTGCCAATCCTCGCCCGTATTAAGCATGCAGTACGGCTCGTTGATTACCACGTCCGGCTCCAAATCGCCCAGCACCACGCCCGAAAAGCCGAGGTGATACACCTGCACGTCGGGCGAGTCGAACACGTACTCCGAGTGCGCAACGTCCTTGCTGCAAATGATTATCGTGTTCTCCTTTATGGGGTAGAGGTAGCCGTCAAGCTCAAACCTGCCGCCACCGCCGACGACAAAAATCAGCTCGGGATGAGGGTGCGAGTGCATTTCCTTATGCGCCCCGTCGTTGCGGATATACTCAAGAACGGGTCGCTGTTTTATAATATTCTTTTTGGAGTAATACTCGTTCACCATTATTGTTGCGGTTTTACTGCCTTGCGTTTAAGGCTTGCCATGCTGGTGATTTTTGTGTAGTTGTAGTCCTTGTTGCGTTCGAGGAACTCTTCAGCTAGCGCCTTGTAGGCGATAGAGCCCGAGCAACGCGGCTCGAAGTGCATAATCGGTTTGCCGTAGCTGGGCGCCTCGCCAAGCTTGATGTTGCGCGGAATGCGGTGCGTATAAACGCTCTTACCAAAGAACTTGATAATTTCGGACGTTACGCTTGCCACAAGATTGCTTCTGCCGTCATACATAGTAAGCAGAACGCCCTCGACCTCGAGAGTGGGGTTAAGATGCTTCTTCGCAAGGCGAATGGTGTTCATCAGCTGGCTAAGACCCTCGAGGGCAAAGAACTCGCCCTGAATGGGGATAAGTATGCTGTCTGCCGCCGTAAGTGCGTTTACCGTAAGGAGCGCAAGCGAGGGCGGACAGTCGATAAATATGTAGTCGTAATTGTTTTTTAGCGGCTGTAGAATGGAGCGCAAAACCTTTTCGCGGTTAGGAACCTTGATAAGCTCGATTTCCGCGCCTGCAAGGTCGATGTTGGACGGAATCAGATCAAGTCCCTCGACACAGGTCTTTACGGTAGCGTCCTTTGCCGAGCATTCGCCGACAAGAACGTTGTAGATGGACGCGCGAAGCTCCTTTTTTTCAACGCCGATACCGCTGGTGCAGTTGCCTTGCGGGTCGATATCAATCATAAGGGTGCGCTTGCCCATAGCCGCAACAAAGCTGCTAAGATTGATACAGGTTGTGGTTTTTCCTACGCCACCTTTTTGGTTGGCTACAGCAATGATTTTAGACATAGTACCTCGCAGTATTACTTTATCACAAAATAGTGTAACATACATATCAAAAAAATGCAAGAGGTATATGCAAAAAAATTAAATTTTTTTATTTCTATCCAAAAACGTTGCGCCAAGGCGTGCGAGTGTGCTATTATATAGGAATGAGCTTTATAAATTTTGACAACGTAAGCTTTACTTATTCCGCAGGCACTCAAAACGAGATTAGGGCGGTAAAGAACCTTTCACTTTCGATAGAGGAGGGCGAGTTTGTCGCGCTCGTAGGTCACAACGGAAGCGGCAAGAGTACGGTGGCAAAGCTTATGAACGGCTTGCTTACTCCGCGCACGGGCAAGGTTACGGTAAACGGGCTGGACACGGCGGACAAAAAGTCGCTGTTCGAAATACGCAAAAACGTAGGAGTGGTATTCCAAAATCCCGACAACCAGATGGTGGCTACCATCATAGAGGACGACGTTGCCTTTGGACCCGAAAACCTTGGGCTTGACCCCAAGGAAATTCGTAGCCGCGTAGACTTTGCGCTTAAATGCGTGGATATGTACGACTACCGCGAGGGTGCGCCGTTTAGGCTTAGCGGTGGACAAAAGCAACGCATCGCCATTGCAGGCGTGCTTGCAATCAAGCCGCGCGTGATGGTGCTGGATGAGTCTACGTCCATGCTTGATCCGCAAGGCAAAAAGGAAATTATGGACATCGTTTTGCGCCTTAACCGCGAGGAGAGGATGACCGTAATTATGATTACGCATTTTATGGACGAGGCGGCGCTTGCCGACAAAATCTTCGTTATGGAGGACGGCGAGCTTGTGCTTAGCGGCGGCAAGGAGGTTCTAAAAAGCCCCCGTCTTGCTCAAAACGGACTTGGATATCCGCCTGCCGTTAGCCTTGCAAAAAGGCTTCGCGAGGGTGGAATGGATATCGGCGAGGTTTACACCGACGACGAGCTTGTGGAGGAAATATGTCGATTGTTATAAAGGAGCTAACGCACGTATATTCGCCGCGCACGCCGTTCGAGAAAACTGCGCTTGACAGGGTGAGCTTTACCATCGAGGACGGCGATTACTTTGGTATCATCGGGCATACGGGTAGCGGCAAAAGCACGCTTATCAGTCACCTTAACGGACTTATCAAGCTCACCGATGGCTCTATCGTGGTAAACGGAATAGACCTAAGCAAAAAATACGACTACAAAAAGCTCCGTAGCGAGGTAGGAATGGTTTTTCAGTACCCCGAGTATCAGCTTTTTGACGAAACGGTCGAGCGTGACGTAGCGTTCGGCCCCAAAAATATGGGGCTTTCGGCGTCTGAGATTGCCGACAGAGTAGAGTACGCCATAAAATTGGTGGGGCTTGACTATGATAAAATAAAAAACCGTTCACCCTTTGAGCTTAGTGGCGGACAAATGCGCCGAGTTGCGCTTGCCGGCGTGCTTGCCATGCGCCCCAAAATTCTTGTTTTGGACGAGCCTACCGCAGGACTTGACCCGCGCGGCAAAAAGGAAATTCTTGATCTTACGCTTAAAATCAAGGAGCATTGCCCCACGGTGGTAATGATATCGCACAATATGGACGAGATTGCGGCTTATTGCAACCGTATAGCCGTGCTTGGCGGCGGCAAGCTTGAGGGCGTGTTTACGCCAAGGGAGCTTTTTGGCAGAGGCGATCTAATCGAGCGTATGGGGCTTAGTCTTCCCACGGCGGCTCTTATTGCCAAAAAACTGCGTGACCGTGGCGTGCAAATTTCGGCAAGCGACGAGGACGAGCTGGTTAGCGCTATCCTTAATGCAAGGAGGTCAAGCCATGCGTGACGTATCGATGGGTCAGTACTATCCGACCAAATCCATAATCCATAGGCTGGACGCCCGAATAAAGCTTTTGCTCGTAATTGCGTATATCGTTATGCTGTTTTTTATACCAACGGTAGATAATTACCTTGCTAAGGGCGGCAATTTGTCCGATTACGTAATCAAGGCGTCGTGCGCGTTTATAGTTGTTATTCTCTTTTTTATCGTGTCTGTTCTTTTAAGTAAGGTGCCGATGGGAAAGGTTCTAAAAAGCATAAAGGGCGTAATTTACCTCGTGATTATAACAGCGGTAATTATGCTGCTGTTTTATAGCGGAAGCGCAAGTCACGTATATTTTCAGCGAGGCATTATTTCGGTTTCGCTCGAGGGTATTATAAGTGCGGCGGTAATGGCGCTAAGGCTGTTTTTACTGGTCATCGGACCATCGCTCCTTACACTCACCACCACGTCCGTAGAGCTTACCGACGGGCTGGAGCGCCTATTAAAGCCGCTTGCGCTTATCAAGGTGCCCGTGCACGATATTGCCATTATTATGAGCATCGCACTTCGCCTTATTCCCACACTTATTGAGGAAGCCGACAAGATTACGGCGGCTCAAAAGGCACGACTTGCCGAGTTTGACGACGGCAATGTTTTCAAAAGGGTGAAGGCTATGCTTCCCGTTTTCGTGCCACTTCTCGTTTCCTCTTTTCGCCGTGCTGACGAGCTTGCTTATGCGATGGACTCAAGGTGCTACAGCGGGGCTAAGGGCAGAACTCGAATGAAGGTTATGAGGTTGAGCCTAAAGGATTTCGTTGCCATGCTCGTGATGGCGGCTGTGTTCTTTGCCGTGCTGATGTTCGTGTACGACTATTTTGGATTAGTACCGCTTCTTGTTAATCTTGTGGGGATTGCACTATGAGAATAAAGCTCGTTGTGGAATATGATGGGTCGGATTTTAGCGGCTGGCAGCTTCAGCCCGGATTGCGTACCGTCCAAGGCGAGATCGAGGCGGCAATAAAAAGTGTTACGGGCGAGGATGTTAGGGTAACCGCAAGCGGCAGAACGGATACAGGCGTGCATGCCCTTAACCAGGTGGTTCACTTTGACACGGGCAAGGATTTAGGTGCAAAATTCGCAGGGGCGTTAAATTATTATTTGGCTCCTGACGTCAGAATAAAAAGTGCCGAGGTCGTTTCGGACGACTTTCACGCTCGCTTTGGCGCCACACAAAAGACATACGACTACGTTATGTACGAGGGGAATACAGACAGTGCGCTGTGGCGCAAGCGTGCCGCAAGAGTTCAGGGTAGCTTGGACGAGGTCGCAATGAACGAGGCGGCAAGCCTTTTTGTCGGTCAGCACGACTTTGCGGGCTTTATGAGCAGCGGCTCGGAGGTGTCCACCACAGTGCGTACCGTGCTTGCGGCAAGCGTAGTTAGAAAGGACGGTTTTGTGATTTTCTCGGTAACGGCTGACGGTTTTTTGTACAACATGGTGCGAAAGATGGCGGCGGTGCTTATCGAGGTCGGCAAGGGGCAGACGGTAGATATTCCTGCTTTGCTTAGGCGCGAGGCGGCTACAACCAAGGTTGCGCCCCCTCAGGGACTGTATTTGCGAGAGGTGACTTACTAATGAAAATAGCAATTATATCGTGCGGAAGGCTGGGCGCGACGGCAAAGGCGGCAGGTCGGCTTAAGGAGTTTTTGGTCGGTCACGAGGTCGATATTTTTGACGGTAAGGATGCGGCGAGCGTGTGCGGCTACGATGTGTACGTGCTTGGCACCAATATTCGCTTTGGTAAGTTTAGCAAGTCGTTTCGCAAGGCGGCAAAAAGGTTGCGTGGGCAAGCTCTTTATGTATATATAAGCGGTGCGGATATTGAAAAGGCAAGAATGCATATCGAAAATATGAAGAGTGCCGTGCCCGAGGCTAGGTCGGTTCGCCACGTTTGGGGCGAGCTTAATGTGGAGGGGACAAGAGGCTTTACTAAGTTTGCTATTCAAAGCACTATAGAGGGCAGGCATAAGGACAAGCTACCCCCGGCTCGAATTTTGGACAAGGAGCTTCGAGCATTAGCGGCGGATATAGAGAAAAATTGATTATATGATGAACAAAAAAACGATGGGACGTACCATCGTTTTTTAACTTTACTTAGAATATGGATAATCTTTTTTAGAGATGTTTGCGTACGGAACAACACGGTGACGGGGAAGTAGCCTTGCGATGCGGGTTATTTCCTTTTTTAGGTGATTGCAAACTATTTTACATTGCTCGTCAATGTCGATATTGGGGTCGTACCTTATGGGCTTGCCAAAGATTACTGCCTTAAGCTCGGGCGCGTTGTACATAGGTACGAATGTGGGGCACACCTTGTATCTGCTGTAATAAAGCTTGGCTACGGCTACAAACTTGTCTTGGAAGTCGTTGATAATTTCGTTGTAGCATTCTCGGTTTTCGGGGAAGAGCACTACCTTTTTCCCCTCGCTTAGCGCTTTTACCGAGCTTTTGAAGGTTGACATAAGTCGCGCGTCCTTATAAACCGCGATGGTGTCGGCATTGCTGAATATATATCCGCATAGCGGCGCCATTATATATGACAAAAGCTTGTAAAACCATCTTGTCCATTTTGGCTTAAGCGACCAAAAGTCCTGATATGCGTAAGCGGGAACCTCCTTTGCTTTGGTCATTTCGCCTATGCACCAAATTGCTTTTTTTGCGGGGAAGTACAGCTCGCTTGTTAGCGGTGCATGTGTTTGCGCATGATTTCCCACGACAATTACGGCTTCGCCTTCTATTCGGTGCTTGCCTATAAATCGCCTTTTTTTGTAAAAGACGGTAAATAACCAAAAAATGAACCTATATAGCAAAGGTTTTTTGTCTTTTTGCTTTTCTTTTTTTGCCATTGTTTTTATATGTAACCGCTTATTCTTGAGGTGGCTCGACTTTGTTGTTGCTTTTTACTCGCCTGCGGTTAAAGGTAAATTTTGCTTTGCCTTTATTTCGGTAGTCGTACCACAGCACGGCAAGAATCTGCAATGGAATAGGTAAGAAGAACACGAAAAATCCGTTAGGAATAGGCGGCATGGTAAGAAAGACGCAAGCGGCAATTGACCACATTATTATCGATTCGCCAACAAGCACCAGTAGCTTTTGCTTCCAAATCGCCATAAATACCAAAAAAACGATTGCGCACACGGGCACGGCGTATATAAAGATAAGCCAAGTTTTTTCGAGATTCGGAGCTATCATATTAAGCAGCACGTAAGCGATGGTAGCTACAAGCCAAACAAGCCCGCACGAAAGAAGGCATACCAAGGGCTTGGCCTTTTTTGTTTTTTTTCGGTCTGCAATAAGCTCGTTTACGGTGACGCCAAACAGCTTTGCCATAGCGGCAAGCGTGGCGATATCGGGATACGATTCTGCTCGCTCCCATTTAGAAACCGCCTTGTCGGTATAGCTCAGCTTTTCTGCAAGCTCGGCTTGCGTAAGCCCTGCTTCCTTGCGATAAAACGAAATATTTTCGGCAATAATTTGTTTTAGGTCGTCCATACTGTGTATTGTACCACAAAAAGCCCGGGAATGCAAGTGTTTTTTGCACTCTACTGTCGGTAGAGTGGGGTAAACAGTCACTCTACCGCGTGGAAACTGTCGATAGACAGAGCAAATTAAACGATAGAGCGTATCTGTGCGCAATTCGGTTGATTTTTTTTGGCTCAAGACATAATATAAGGGGGCAAAAGACAGAAGCATCACATGGAGGCAGTATGAAGAATTTGGTAGTATTTGGTGATTCCATTCCCAAGGGAATAATATACGAGGATGGCAGAATTAAAAGGGCAAAAAGCTGTGCCGTGGATATTCTTCATAAATATTACGATTTTGATTGCGTTGTCAACAACTCGGTCTACGGACAAACCCTTGCCCGTCTTATGGCAAAAAGGACTGTAGACGACTATCTTGCCACGGTGGACGGCTCTAATCAAAATTATGCTGCTATTTGTATAGGCGGCAACGACGCCGATTACGATTGGCGTACGGTGGCAAAAAGTCCCGCACAAAACCACACCTCGGTTACGGCTATCGAGGATTATGCGGCAATGCTTGATTGCGCCGTTAAAAAGCTGAAGCAGACAAACCACGAGGTGTTTTTGCTCACCCTGCCGCCCGTTTATTCACAGCTGTATTTTAGCAACGTAATCAGCAAAATTGCAGACGGTGACAGCGTTTTGCGTTTTTTGGACGGGGACGTAAGCAATATTTACAGACATCAGGAGCTGTTTAACTACGAGATAATAAAGTGCGCGTTCCGCAATTCGGTTAAGCTAATTGATGTTCGTGTAGCACTTCTTGGCGACTTAGAGTGCTCCAAAAAGTATTGTATAGACGGCGTTCATCCCAACGAGGTGGGGCAAAAATTTATGGCAAATACGATAATTAGCTATGTATAGGAGATTTGTATGAGTAAGATAATTGTTTCTGTTGAGGCAACGGCAGATATTACACTTGAGATTCAGGCAAGGTACAGCATTGCCGTTGCGCCCATGGAATTTATAATTGATGGAAAAAGCTATTCTACGGTGCACGGCGTGGACGCACAAGACTTTTATGCCTCGATGCGCAATGGGGCTGTCACCAAAACCTCACTTGTAAACGAGGCGGCTGCAAGAGAGCATCTCGAAGGATTGCTTTTGGGCGGCGCTGAGGTTTTGCATTTTTGCATTTCGTCAAAGCTTAGCGGAACGTATGCAAGCTTTGTTAGCGCGGCGGCAGAGCTTGACCGCACCTATCCCGGCAAGGTAAGAATCGTAGACGCACGCACCGCAAGCTGCGGTATTTTGCTTATGGCAGTGGCGTGCTGCATTAAGGCAGAGCAGGGCGCGACGCTTAACGAGCTTTTTGACTACGCGCAAAAGCTTAGGGATAATACCAGCTCGCTTTTTACGGTCGACAGTCTTACATATTTGGCGCGTACGGGCAGAATAAGCAAGGGTGCGGCAATCTTTGGCAACGCCATTCAGCTAAAGGTGGCGATGCGTGTTACGGAGAGTGGCGAGCTTGTACCGTACAAAAAGATGCTTAGCCGCCGCCGTGCGCTTGCTGAGCTTATAACAAGGACCAAGGCAATGTATGTTCCCGATTTCGACCAAATCTTGCTTGCTCACGCAGACTGTGAGGCCGATGCAAAGCATGTCGCGGGCGAGGTGGAGAGCTTACTTGGTATAAAGGTTCAAATCCTGCCGCTTGGGCCGGTAATTGGCTGTCATTCAGGGCCGGGAACGCTTGCACTTTTCTTTACCTCGGACGGAAAAGAAATAAAGGGATAGGCTTTTGCTTGACAATTTCGGGCATAGCGGATATAATTTAGCCAAATAGCAAAGGAGAGCTTGTTATGTTTGGACTTAAAAGAGTAAAAAAGGATATTCACGTCGAGGGTATGCATTGCGGTCATTGCGCCGCTTCGGTAGAGGAAGCAATCAAGGCGCTTGACGGCGTAAAGTCGGTTAAGGCAGACCCCAAAAGCGGTATCGTAAATATCGTTTCCGCAAAGGCGATTGACGAAGCGGCGGTAGCGCAGGCGGTAAGGAACGCAGGCTTCGAGGTTAAGTAGTGCAAGACTGCAAGCAAAGCCAAGAGTTTTCGGCGGCGGTGGAGGAAAGTATTCGCAAGAGGTTCCACCGTCAGCTTTTTTCTAAGTTTGCAAAGGGAATAGTGCAGTACAATCTGCTTTCGCCCGGCGACAAGGTGGCAGTTTGCATTTCGGGCGGCAAGGACTCTATGGTTATGGCAAAGCTGTTTCAGGAGCTTCGTCGTCACAACAAATTCGAGTTCGAGCTCGTGTTTTTGGTGATGGATCCCGGCTATAACGAGGCCAACCGCAACAAGATTGTGCGCAACGCTCAGCTGCTTAACGTGCCTATTCAGATTTTTGATACCGATATTTTTTCTAACGTCGTGCATATCGAAAAGTCGCCTTGCTATATTTGCGCTCGTATGAGGCGCGGACACCTTTACAGCAAGGCAAAGGAGCTTGGCTGCAACAAAATCGCGCTTGGACACCATTACGACGACGTTATCGAAACCATCGTTATGGGTATGCTGTACGGAGCGCAAATTCAGACCATGATGCCTAAGCTAAAAAGCACCAACTTCGAGGGGATGGAGCTTATTCGTCCCATGTACCTGGTGCGCGAAAAGGACATTATGGCGTGGCGCGACTACAACAGCTTGGAGTTTTTGCAATGCGCGTGCAAGTTTACGCACGACAATGCGGTGGTCAACGACACCGAAAGCTCGTCCAAGCGCAAAAAGGTAAAGGAGCTTATTGCCATGCTGGCAAAATCCGACCCCGAAATCGAGCAAAACATCTTCAAAAGTGTGGAAAACGTAAATCTTTCTACCGTTATTGCTTACAAGGATAAGGGCGGAATAAGACACAATTTTGTGGAGGAATACGAATAAGGCAGCAAAAAGAATTTTATAACAATTTTGTCATAACCTATCAAAAACACTTGCTTTTTATTTTTGTTTGTTATATAATGATTGCTGTTGACGCGCTGTTATGGCTCAGTAGGTAGAGCACGTCCTTGGTAAGGACGAGGTCCCGGGTTCAAATCCCGGTAACAGCTCCAAAAACAAGAAACCGACCTTACAGTCGGTTTTTTGTTTTTGGAGCTGTTACCACGCGCAAGCGTCTAACAGCGACCGTAAAAAATGAAAAGCGAAGCGACTTTTTTAGGGAGTAACAAAGATTCTGCGTCTAACAGCATAAATAAAAAGGGACTCAATTTTGAGTCCCTTGATTTTTGTTTTATACAAGTTATGAATTTCTTAAAAGTTGTTTTTTCTTTTCGTCATATTCCTCTTGTGTAATGAGCCCATGATCCAACAGATTTTTGTATTGCTCTAAGACAAGGAAAATATTGTTTTCATTTTTAGGCTTTTTGGTTTGTTTATTGCTTTTTTTGCCGTCGTCACAAAGCATTAAAATTCCCGCAATCATACTAACAAATAAAAGAGTACAAACCTTAAAGGTAATACTGATATGCTCGGCTTCAAAATAATGACGTGTCATCAACCAAGAAGCTATAAGCTGTAAGAGTGTTATTAACATCATTATTACAAGTACAGGAGAAGATATACCAATTTCTAATCCAGAAAGTCCTGCGCCTTTAGCGGTTATGAGAATAATAAACCAAAAGGCAAAGCAAACTAAAAAGGAAATTCCGTACGATACCGTGGAAATTACCATAAGAACTTTCGCGGCAATTCTTAGACCGCCTTGTTCTTTGTCTTGTTGGTCGCCAACTGGTAGCGCAGTAATTGGTTTGCCGCATTTGTCACAAAAAGACAAGACATCAAAATTCTCTGCGCCACAATTTTTACAAATTTTCATTTAAACCCTCCAGATATAAATCTATGCTTATATTATACGGAACAAATTGTTCCAAGTCAAGTTTTTTGTAGAAAATTATTCTAAAACAATAGTATGAAAAATAGATTTTCGGAACAATTAAATGGATTGAGAATAGAAAATAATTTTTCTCGAGTTCAACTTGCGGAAAAATTACAAGTTTCAGTTCGTCTTATCTCGTATTGGGAAAATGGGCAACGCGAATGTGATTTTGATATGCTGATAAAAATAGCCGACCTTTTTTCGGTCAGTGTAGATTATTTATTAGGAAGAAAAGAATATTAAACAACCAGATGACTGTCTATCGTTCATACCTATAGTGTGAGCTGTGGCGAGTCGCCTTACCGACTGAATGCAAGAGTTTAAAAAGGGACTCAATTTTGAGTCCCTTGATTTTTTTTACTTTGTACTAAATAAACTTCTTACGTTCTACACCAAGTCCTTGATGGCGTCTTCGATGGGCTGATAGCGCTCGGCGTTGATTGCTTCAAGCAAGATCTTGTACGGGTCAAGCTCGGTGGACAGTACCATTTTTACGACAGCGGGGCTGAAGCCGCTTACAAGCGCAACGCCCAGCTCGTTTTCGGTAAGGGGGATTGTCCCCGACCTGCTGTAAATATTCCAGAATATCAGGCGCGGCATCTTGTAGCCGTGCGCTTCGTACCTTTGAATAAGGTCGTCAAACAAACGTGAAAAGGTGTGCTTGTTTGTGAGAGGGTCGCCATAGTTATTGGAGCATGTTGCCATATTAAATTCCATATCCGAAAGAATAAGAATGTTTTGGGGCAGATCCCTTTGCGACATATTGTTTTTGACGGCGGTCGTCAGCACAAGGTCGAATACAGCCTCGATGTTAGTTGAAGCACACTCGTTGTGCAGCTTTACGGTTGTTATTTTATTGCGCAGGCTTTTGCAATGACTGAGATCAACAAGACGGGGAGTGTCGCTGAATGTGATAAAGTTGTTCTTAAAATCTCCGCTGCTGCGCTCGGCAAAGTAAATGGTAAGGGCAATCGCAACCTCCTTGCAGGTAAGGTGAGTACGGCTTACTTGACATTCCATACTGTATGAGCCGTCGCATACGCAAAGCGTGTTTCCTTCGCCCTTAACGTAGTCGGGTAGGCTCTTCCACATTTCTTCCAGCGCCGTGTCGGGCTTTTTTGAGCTGTACTGATGAACAATATCGTGCGGAAAAAGCACGGACGAGTTGATTTTAGCTTCGCCCTTTTTCAGGCTTTCGAGATAGTCCCTGCGGCGAGCCTCGTCGTTACGCAAGAATGCATTGTTATAAATAAGGTTGGCGCGCGAGGGAACGGCCTCGTAATTTATGCTTTGCCAATCGCCGCGGCTCATAATAACCTCTATTACCTTCAAGTGCTTGCGAAGCGTAGCAAGAGTTTTGCGGTACTTGCCTTGTGTAAGCCCAAGCTCTTGGGCAAGTAGCTTGCCGTAGCGCACAGTCGTGGTGGACGTCGCATTTACGGACGGAAGCCATTTTGCAAGCAGGCTGATGGGCTGATTTTGCTCGTAGCCACGCAGGTCGCTGTCAAGCTGAGTCTTTACAAGCGCCACCACATCGCCGCGAAGCTGGGTGTCAAGTAAATGCCAAAGGTTGTCCCACCTTGTGTACTCAGCAACGAAAGGCAAAAGCCTTTTTGCAAAATGCGGCTCGCACTCTGCCAAAAACAAAAGACAAATTCTGAAAAGTCGCCTTTCGCCCACGCCGCCACGAACGTCACCTGCATAAAAAAGCCATTTGATGGCATTTAGCGTATCTGCATAAAAGGCCTTTGCAAACATAAATGCGGTGTTTTCTTCGCGCTGACCTCGCAATGAGCTAATCAAAAAATTAAGGTCAACAAGCTCCTTGCCCGTGGTGCGATATCCGATTGCGCCGTTTTCGGTAATCGAAAAATTAAACTCTTTGTTAAGAGTTTCCTTGATTTTTTGCATAAAACTCATATCCGTACCTCTATAATCGCCGCCGATAAAAGCGGATGTTAAACAAAAAGGTGAGGATGGCAGGAGTCGAACCTGCGACCTATGGCTTATCTAGCAAATAAAGTTGCGGTGAAAGGCTTTGTCAAGTCTCCGTTTCATTGCTCTACCAGCTGAGCTACATCCTCGTTTTTTATTTTACCACTAAAATTTTCGCTTGTCAAGAGGATAGAGAAAAATTATACCATATATTACAAAAGGCCGCTTCTTGCAGGAGCGGCCTTTTGGATAATAAAATCGTTATACGTATGTGCGTTTAGTTGCTTTTTGTTGCGGCGGCTGCCTTTTTGTTCTTGCGTGCGGTAAAGATTAAAAGTGTAACGAACATTACTGCCGCAACTACCCAGCCAAGCCAGATAAGCTGCGATATGCCCGAGATAAGGAAGCTGGAAAAAGCGATTGCCGCTATCAAAAGCGCGCCCGGGAGCTGTGCCTTGATAAAGGTGATATGCTCGCACTCGCAAACGTTGGACGCAAGCAAGGTGGAGTCGGAGATGGGCGACACTTGGTTGCCGAACACCGAGCCCGAAAGAACGGCGGCGATAGAAAGTATCTGCAAGGTAGAGTATGCGTCAAACATAGGTACGGTAAGCGGTACGATAAGTCCAAACGTACCCCAAGCCGTTCCCGTAGCAAACGCTGTTCCCATGCTGACAACAAAAAGGATTGCAGGCAAAAGCGACTGCGCGCTGCCCATATCGGAGGTAAGTCCGCGAATAAAGCTGGCTACGTCCAATCTTTCGCAAACGCCTGTAAGCGTCCATGCAAAAACAAGTATTATCATTACGTCAACCACGCTTTTGAAGCCGTCGGTAAAGCAGTCTGTAAAATTCTTTAGCGAAAGAACCTTGCGCGGCAAATAAAGAAGCAAGCAGAATATTATCGTAAACGCGCCGCTAAGCACAAGCGAGGTTTCGGAGCTGTACGGCGAAGCTAGCATAAGCACTATGGACAGCGCAATCAATACCACAATGGGAAGCAGCAGGTCAAACGGCTTGCCTTTTTCGTTTACGTGCGTTGTGCAGGTCGGAGCTTCGTCGCTTGGAGTATAAGCAAACTTTCGCATTCCAAAGGGAACGAGGTCAAATGCAGAGCCGATAAACAAAAACAGTAGGGTAAGAATGGGATAAAAGTTGCACAGCAGGGTTCTTAGATACAGGCCGAACGCATCGTACCCCTCGCCAATGCCCTCGCTGATATTGCCCGTAATTGCACCCGCCCAGCTTGAAATAGGCACGAGAATGCAAATAGAAACCGACACGCTGCCGATTATGTATGCAAGTCTTGTGCGGCTGATGTTGTACTTGTCGGTGACGGGACGCATAACCGTGCCTACCGCCAAGCGATTGAAGTAGTCGTCCATAAATATAAAGCTGCCAAGGCTTGTGGTTGCAAGCAAGGCGCCCTTGCGCGACTTGATTTTGCTCATTACAAGCGAGCCAAAGGCCGTTGTTCCGCCCGACTTGTTCATAAGAGCAACAAGTATGCCAAGCTCTAATATAAATATAAGAATACCCGCGTTGCCAAGCCCAACAATTTTAGTGCTGTCGCCGTCCGCTATAATATCTGCGCCCATCTTGTCTGCCATTACATTAAAGAGTGTGTCAAACGCTACGATGGGGTTGCCGTGAGCTATAAGCATTGCGCCCGTTACGATGCCCAAAAACAGCGACACAAACACTTCCTTTGTAATCAGCGCAAATACCACTGCAATCAGCGTGGGAACTATCGCCCAAAACGTTCCTACCATTTTTCTTCCCTCTCAAAATTGAATAAAATATTGTGTATGCATAAATTATACACAGTAGGGGTGCGGCTGTCAAGCAAAAACGAGGTGATAAGCGGGCACAGTAAAAAAATAGAGCCTATACTTTTTTCGTATAAGCTCTTTTTGCTTGTCTTGACTTGTGAATTATCTGCGCTTTTGGAATTTGCCGTCCTTTTTGTGCACGACAAGGTTAAGCTCTTGATTTTGGCTAAGCTCTTGCGCGATTTGAAGCGCTTCCTTTTTTGTATGAACTCTGCGGATTACACGCTTGGCGTTGTCCTTGCGAACCTCCCACGTTCTTGTTTCGCTGTCGTATACCACGCGGTAGCTTACCGGTCTGCTCTTTTGCGGCAAAATCTCATCACCGTCTTGCTGATTTTCGTCCGCTTGCTCCAAAGCGTCGGTGGTAGATTCGGGTTGTTCTTTTTGGTCGTCTGCTTTTTGAGTTTGCTCTGTACTAGGCTCAGTCTGCTGAGGTGCAGCTTGCTCGGCAATAGGCTCAGGCTGCTCAGGTGCAGCTTGCTCGGCAATAGGCTCAGTCTGCGCGGATGCAGCTTGCGCGGCAGTAGGCTCCTCGTCGGAAGGGCTTTCAATTTCCGTTATTGCTTGCTCTAAGGGCTGCTCCTTGGGCTCCACCTCGTTAGGCAGCGATTCGCACTCTGCTTTCTCCTGAGCTTGGTCAGGCTTGGCACCGTCGTCTTGTTGACACGCCTCATCATTCTTTTTGGTGGAAAGTGCAACACTTTGGGTAGAAGCTTTTTCTGCTTGGTCGTTTGAGGTTGCCTGTGCGCTAAGCGTCGCCTTTTGCTTTGCGGCTTGGTCAACCGTGCGGTCAATTTCGTCCGAAACGTAGGTAAGCGGCTTTTTTGACCTTTTTACGGCAATGGCGATTATAATTGCTATAACAATTAGAACAAGGGCGGAAACGCCTATCACGATATAAGTAAGGTATTCTTGCAAAAAATTTAAAAAAGCATTAGATAATAAAAACATATGTATACTCCTATTACCAATTTTGTATCTAAAATTATACTACAACTATTTATAAATGTCAACATTAAAAAAGAAAAATTATACGGTAACGCATTCAAAAAGATAAACTAATTTTTATCCTCAATTTGTTTGATTTTTTTAACAATCTATGATATAATAAAAAAAATTCAATTTATTGTGGAGGAAGCATGGCAAGGCGAAAGAATTTGCCCCAAAAGGTAGTCGATTATCATAAACTTGACGAAAAGATGATGTCACTCTATGACGAAATTACCGCATCGTTCGAGAAAAAGAACATTATTGCGCTAAGAAAAGAAGCACTCGAAATGGGCGTGGAGTCCCCTACAACTCTTAATAAGAAGGATCTTATAAGGAGAATGGTGGATAGAGTAATAAGCGGTTATTTGCCACCGGAAAGTGAAGATAACGGAATAATCATTCCGTCATACAAAAGAATGAGGGACGGCGGAGAGCGAATCAACGGACTCTTTCAGGACAACGATGGTGAGCTTCGTATAGGTAATTGCATTGTTCCGTCCACCGTGGCAAAGGGTTCGGCTCTTCGTGACGGCGATTTGGTAGAGGGTATTGTTACTTTGGTGGACGGTGCCGAAACGCTGGTTGTGGTCAACAGCATTGACGGAGAAAGTGCACAGCAGCCGAGGCCGTGCTTTGCCGAGATGCGGATGAATAAAAGAGGCGAGTTTGGCAGTATGATTTTGGGCACGCCGTTCGAAAAATACTTCGAGGGACTTGAGTTTGGTGAGCGTGTTATTTTTGGCGATATGAAGCTGTCCACCGCTTGCGAAATGGTGCGCTCGTATGCAAACGCTATCGGCTTGTACGTGGGCGTATCGCCCGAATTTGAATGCAAGGAGCAAAGCGGGTTTGCTGTTTCCTTTGACTGCCCCAAGCGCGAGGCGATAAGCATTGCACGTCTTGCCTTAGAGCGAGCAAAAAGACTGTGCGAGCGCGGCAAGGAGGTTATGCTTGTCGTGTACGGCTTGGAATTTATTGACGACCGCGACATTCAGCACGCAATTTTCGGTGCGGGTCGCAGTCTTGACAAGGGCAGTATAACCGTTATTGCAGATGTAAGAGAGGAAGCCGAAAGCGGCGCGTACCAAAGAGTGGCGACTCGTGTTGCAAGCGAGCTCGATGCGGATGAAATTAAATTTTAGAGGTTTATATGGGAGTTATATCTTTTATTAAGGGCGGCAACAACCGCAAGCAAATCAAAAAGCTGGAGGCGATTGCTTACAAAATTGACAGCTATGAGGAAGAATTCAAAAAGCTTACCGACGAGGAGCTTAAGGCTAAGACCGAAGTATTCAAAAAAAGGCTAAAAGAAAATTACGAGACCACCGACGATATTTTGCCCGAGGCCTATGCGGTAGTGCGTGAGGCAAGCTGGCGTGTGCTTGGTATGCGTCACTTTGGTGTTCAGCTTCTTGGCGGTATTGCTCTCCATCAGGGCAGAATCGCCGAAATGCGTACCGGTGAAGGTAAAACCCTTGTGGCTACGCTTCCCGCATACCTCAACGCGCTTACGGGCAACGGCGTTCACGTAGTTACGGTAAACGACTATTTGGCAAAGCGTGACGCGGAGTGGATGGGTAAGGTTCACCGCTTTTTGGGACTTACCGTTGGCGTTGCGATTGCAGGCATGACCCCCGAGGAAAAGCGCGCGGCGTACGCATGCGACATAACGTACGCGACAAACAACGAGCTTGGCTTTGACTACCTTCGTGACAATATGGTTGTGTATAAGGACGCGCTTGTTCAGCGTGGACTCAGCTTTGCCATCATCGACGAGGTGGACAGTATTCTTATAGACGAGGCGCGAACTCCGCTTATTATCAGCGGCGCGGGCGGCAAAAGCAGCGATATGTACGGGATTGCAAACAGATTTGTTCGTACCCTTAAGGCTTCGACCAACACCGACGACGAGGGTAAGGCGGAGGAAGGCGAGGAAAGTAACGGCGACTTCGAAATCGACCGCAAAAAGAAGGCAATCAACCTTACCGAGCGCGGTATTCGCAAGGCGGAAAAGTTCTTTAATATCGACGATATCACGGACGTTGACCACTCCGAGCTTAACCACTATATCAACAACGCGCTCCGCGCAGTGCACGTTATGAAGCGTGACGAGGATTATATCGTGCGTGACGGCGAGGTTTTGATTGTAGACGAGTTTACCGGACGTGTTATGGTGGGCAGACGTTACAGCGACGGCTTGCACCAGGCAATCGAAGCAAAGGAAAACGTAAGAATTCAAAACGAAAACCGCACGAGAGCTACCATCACCTTCCAAAACTACTTTAAGCTTTACAAAAAGCTTTGCGGTATGACAGGTACTGCAAAAACAGAGGAAACGGAGTTCCGCGGAATATACGGCCTTGACGTTGTGGTTATTCCGCCTAACAAAACGAGCCAACGTATAGACGAAAACGATGTCATTTTCCCCACAGTAAAGGGAAAAACCGACGCTATGATCGAGGATATCGAGGAGTGCTATAAGGCAGGTCAGCCTGTGCTTGTAGGTACTACCACGGTAGATAAGAGTGAGGCGCTTAGCAAAATTCTTACAGCACGCCGCATTCCGCACAACGTGCTTAACGCAAAGAATCACCAACGCGAGGCGGAGATTATCGCGCAAGCCGGCAAAAAGCATCAGGTAACCATTGCAACCAACATGGCGGGCCGCGGTACCGACATTTTGCTTGGCGGTAACGCCGAGTATATGGCAAAGGAGCGCATGCGCAATCAGGGAATGAGCGAGGAAGCGATTTACAACGCAACCTCGTACTTCAATACCGAAGACCCCGAAATTCTGGAAGCAAGAAGAATCTTCCGCGAATATTACGATTCCTTTAAGGAGGAAATCGAAAAGGAAAAGCAGGACGTTATTGCTGTCGGCGGCTTGCGTATTATAGGTACCGAGCGCCACGAATCGCGCCGTATCGACAACCAGCTTCGCGGCCGTGCAGGTCGTCAGGGCGACGTGGGCAGCACCAAGTTCTACCTTTCTATGGAAGACGATATGATAAGGCTTTTCGGTGGCGACAGAATGAAGCGTATCGCCGAAATCTTCAAGCTGGACGAGGACACCGCAATGGAGTTCAAGGTTCTTACCCGTGGCATCGAGAATGCTCAAAGCGAGCTTGAGGGCAGAAATTTCCGCATACGTAAGCAAGTTCTTGAGTACGATGACGTAATGAACGTTCAACGTACCACCGTTTATGCCGAGCGAAACCGTATTCTTATGGGCGAGTCGGTGCACGAAACCATCGTTAATATGATGAAGAGTCAGGTGGAGATTATCGTAGACGCATACACCAATCCCAAGCTTGACTGGACGGAGTGGGAGTACGAGGAGCTTAACAAGGAAATTCGCCGCAAGCTTTTGCCCGAGGAAGAGGAGCTGCTCACCGAGGAGATTCTTGGCAGATATGACGTAGAGGAGCTTAAGGAATTTATCTTTAACGAAATGCAAAGCGTTTACAACAAGAAGATTCAAGAGGCGGCGGCACTTGGAGTGGACTTCGAGGAGGTTGAGCGCATAATCTTGCTTAAAATCGTAGACGGCAAGTGGACCGAGCATATCGACGTTATGGACACGCTTCGCCGTGAAATCGGCTTGCAGGCTTACGGTCAAAAGGACCCCGTCCTTATGTACAAGCAAGAGGGATTTGCTCTCTTTGAGGAAATGAACGACAGCATTCGTGAAAACACCGTTGCGTACCTTATGCGCGTCAACGTTCAGCGCGCGCCCAAAAAGCGCGAGGAGCAAAACATGGACTTGCTTGTAAACAGCGACGGCACAAGACAGGTTAAAAGACCTACTGTCAACAAAACTAAGGTACGTGCAAACGATTTGTGCCCGTGCGGAAGCGGCAAGAAGTATAAAATGTGCTGCATGGGCAAAGACGGCAAGTAAATATTTATGATAGTTTTAGACGACGAAAAATCAAAAATAAAAGCCCTTAAGGCAAAGTTCGAGGGCTGCTGCGAGGCGTTTGATACCGATAAAATGGAAGAGCGTCTGCGCGAGCTTACCGCGTTGCAGGAGGACCCCGAGCTATTCAAGGACCTAAAGCGCGCGCAAGGCATCAACGCCGAGGCGAAGGCTGTGTCCGATAGACTTGACGACCTTAAGCAAAAGCGAGCCTCTCTTCGTGACGCCGAGGAGTACGTCGAGCTTATCGAGGCGGAGGACGACGAGGGACTGTATGCCGAGCTTACCGAGCTTCTTTCGGTATTAGAAGCAGAAATCGAAAAGCTTCACCTTGTTACTCTTCTTAAGGGCGAGTACGACGCTAACAACGCAATCCTTACCTTGCATGCGGGCGCAGGCGGAACCGAGGCGCAGGACTGGACGCAAATGCTGTACCGCATGTACAGAATGTACGCCGAGAAAAGTGGCTTTAGTGTAGAGGTTATGGACGTGCTTGACGGTGACGAGGCAGGGCTTAAAAGCGTGACCTTTGCCGTAAAGGGGCTTAATGCTTACGGCTACCTTAAGGCGGAAAAGGGCGTGCATAGACTTGTGCGAATTTCGCCGTTTGACAGCAACGCGCGCAGACACACCTCGTTTGCAAGCTTAGAGGTTATGCCCGAAATCGAAAACGACGTGGCAATCAAGGTTACGCCCGACGAGCTTAGGATAGACACCTACCGAAGCGGCGGTGCGGGCGGTCAGCACGTAAACAAGACGGACAGCGCGGTACGCATTACGCATATCCCCACGGGAATCGTGGTCGCTTGCCAAAACGAGCGCAGTCAAATTCAAAATAAAGAAACGGCAATGAAGATGCTTTATAGCAAGCTTGCCGAGCTTCGCGAGCGTCAAATCAGCGAAAAAGCCGCCGAAATCAAGGGTGAGCTTAAAAAAATCGAGTGGGGCAGTCAGATTCGCTCGTACGTTTTTCAGCCGTACACCATGGTCAAGGACCACCGAAGCGGCTACGAGGACACCGACGTGTTCTCGGTTATGGATGGCAATATTCAAGAGTTTATTTTCGAGTATTTACGAAAGGCGTAATTTATGTACACACAAAGAACAAAAGCAAAATTCGAAGCGCTTAAAGGCGGCGATCCCATCGTTATGGGTATCGAAAGCTCGTGTGACGAAACGGCTGTTGCGATCGTTCGCGGCAGGCGTGTTTTGGCCAATATCGTTGCCTCGCAGATTGATATTCACCGCAAGTACGGCGGCGTCGTGCCCGAGGTGGCATCTCGCAGTCATACCGACGTGATTGTCTCGTGCATAGACGAGGCGCTATACAAGGCGGAACTTACGCTTGACCAAATCGACTGCATTGGCGTAACGTACGGTGCGGGGCTTATCGGCGCGTTGCTCGTGGGCGTATCTGCGGCAAAGGCGATTTGCTTTGCCCGCGACATTCCGCTTGTCAAGGTTAATCATATCGAGGGGCACATTTGCGCCAACTATATAGATACCGACCTAAAGCCGCCGTTTATTTCGCTTGTTGCAAGCGGTGGACATACCGCCGTATACAAGGTGAACGGCTACAACGATTACGAGGTAGTGGGAGCAACTCGCGACGACGCTATCGGCGAGGCGTTTGACAAGGTTGCGCGCTTGCTTGGGCTTCCGTACCCCGGCGGCCCACAGATAGACAGGCTTGCAAAAGAGGGCAAGCCCACCATAAAATTTTATAAGCACGCTAAGGGCGTAAGCGCCGATTTGTCGCTTAGCTATTCGGGGCTTAAGACCGCCGTGGTCAATTTTTTGCATAACGCCCGTCAGAAAAATGAACAAATCAATGTTCCCGACGTGTGTGCCTCGTTTACTGCCGAGGCAGTTGACCTGCTGGTGGACACCACCATTGTTGCCGCAAAGCGTGAGGGACTAAAGACCATCGTTTTGGCAGGCGGCGTGGCGGCAAACTCGTATCTTAGAGAAAAGCTTAAGGTCGAGGGCGAGAAAAACGGCTTTACCGTGCTGTATCCGCCGTTGTCGCTTTGCACCGACAACGCGGCAATGATTGCTATGCGTGCGTATTTGTCCGCAGTCGAGGGCAAGGACTATGCCGACCTATCACTTAATGCGAGGCCAAGCCTATGAAGACGGTAGTAGTGGGAATGAGTGGCGGCGTGGATTCGTCGGTTGCGGCGCTTTTGCTTAAGCGTGCGGGCTATGACGTAATCGGGCTGTTTATGCATAATTGGGAGGAAGAGGACGGCGGAGCTTGTACTGCCGCCGAGGACTGGGCGGACGTGCGCGCAGTTTGCGGCAAAATCGGTATACCGCATTATTCTGTAAATTTCAGCAAGGAGTACGGCGAGAGGGTTTTTGCCCACTTCTTGCACGAGTACGAGGCGGGCAGAACGCCTAATCCCGACGTGCTGTGCAATCGTGAAATCAAGTTTGGCGTGTTCCGCGACTATGCGCTAAAGCTGGGTGCGGCGGTGGCTACCGGTCACTACTGCGATATAGGCGAGGTGGGCGGCGAGCCCGTTCTTTTGAAGGCGCACGACCAAAACAAGGACCAAACGTACTTTTTGTGCGACACCAAAACCGAGCAGCTACGTGACGTAATGTTTCCGCTTGGCAAGCTGGCAAAGGACGAGGTGCGAAAAATCGCAACCGAAAACGGACTTGCCACCTCGGGCAAAAAGGACTCCACCGGCATATGCTTTATTGGCGAACGCAAATTCCGTGCGTTTTTATCCGAGTATCTACCTGCAAAAGAGGGCAAAATTGTGGACGTTTCGGGCAGAGAAATCGGCACTCATTACGGACTTATGTATTACACTCTCGGTCAGCGTAGGGGCTTGGGCATAGGCGGCGTAAGGGGTGAGGCGCAGGAGCGTTGGTACGTAGTGGAAAAAAACCTAAAGGACAATGTTTTGGTGGTGTCGTGCGGCGAGGGCGAGGAGCTTCTTAGCTATGGGCTAAAGACCGAGGGATTTAACTTTATCGGCAAGGTGAATTATCCAGATATGTTCCGTTGCACCGCAAAAATGCGCTACCGTCAAGGTGAGCAGGGCGTAACCGTCAAAATGGTGGACGGCAACGCTGTTATCAAATTTGACGAGCGTCAGCGCGCGGTCACGCCCGGTCAGTACGCCGTTCTTTACGATGACGACCGCTGTCTTGGCGGCGGTGTAATAGGCGAGGTTTATGCGCAGCCGTTCGAGCTGTAAAAAGCCTTGGCTTATGGCAAAGAGTAATAAAAACAAACAGGCGTAGTGGCGAAATATTGCCAAAATAATATCAAGCAAAAAACTTTTCGGAGGAAAATATGATAAATAAGATCGACAAGAATTACGTTTTTGAGGTAATAAAGGGACTTATGTCCATCGACAGCCCCAGCGGCTTTTGCGGCAAGGCTATCGAGTACGTAGGCGGCAAAGCAAAGGAGCTTGGCCACGAATTCGCGGTTACCAACAAGGGCTGTGGCGTGATTACCGTTAAGGGTAGAGAAAAGGGCAAGCGCGTAGGTCTTGCGGCTCACGTGGATACGCTTGGACTTATGGTTAGGTCGATTGGCGCGGACGGCTCGATTGCCTTTACCAAGGTGGGCGGACCTATTCTCCCCACGCTTGACGGCGAATACTGCAAGATTTATACCCGTGACGGCAGGGTTTATAGCGGCACGATCCTCAGCAAAAGTCCGTCCGTTCACGTTTATGCAGACAACGCAACCAAGCTGAGGGACGAGGGTAATATGTACGTTCGTCTTGACGAGGTAGTAAAAAAAGCTGATGACGTAAAGGCACTTGGCGTTGGAGTAGGCGACTATATTGCTTATGACCCCAAAACCGTTATTACCGAAAGCGGCTTTGTTAAGTCGAGATTTTTGGACGACAAGGCAAGCGTAGCTTGCATTTTGGGTGCACTTAAGGCAATGAAGGACGAGGGCGCTATGCCGAGGTTTGATACACAAATTTTCATTACCGTATACGAGGAGGTCGGTCACGGCGGCGCTCCGATGGGCGAGGGACTTGACGAAATGCTTGCTGTCGATATGGGCTGCATCGGTCTTGACCTTGGCTGCACCGAGTACGACGTTTCGATTTGCGCAAAGGACGGCGGCGGACCGTACGACTACGAGATGGTTTCGCGCCTTAAGGGCTATGCGGACGAGAACGGCATAAGCTACGCAATGGATATCTATCCGTTCTATGGCTCGGACGTTGGTGCGATGCTTCGGGCAGGTCACGATGTGCGTGGCGCACTCATTGGCCCCGGCATTCACGCTTCGCACGGTATGGAGCGTACGCACGTAAATGCGCTGATAGAAACAATCAAGCTTATCACCTTGTATTTGGAAGCAAAATAATTGACTTTTTGGTAGATATTACTATATAATAAAGGCGCGTAAGCTTAGGCGCAGATACATTTTAGAGGTATTATTATGAGAACACATAACTGTAACGAATTACGAAAGGAAGACGTAGGTAAGGAGGTTGCGCTTTGCGGCTGGTTGCACAGCGTACGCGACCTTGGCGCCGTAGTGTTTTTTGTGTTGCGTGACTTTTACGGCGTAACGCAGGTTACCGTGTCCGACGAGGAAACTAAGGAATACGTGCGTAACATTTCGCGCGAGTCCACTTTAAGGGTAACGGGTAAGGTTATTTTACGTAGCAGTCCCAACCCGTCGCTTCCTACCGGTCTTATCGAAATCGAGCCTACGAGCATCGAAATCTTGGGCAAGTGCACCGAAGCATTGCCGTTTGAGGTAGCAAATTCGCTTTCGTCAAGAGAGGACGTGCGCCTTAAGTACCGCTTCCTTGATCTTCGTAATCCGCTTGTTAAGGACAAAATCGTGCTTCGAAGCAAAATCGTTTCGTCCATCAGGCGCAGAATGACCGACCTTGGCTTTATGGAAATTACCACCCCCATACTTACCAGCTCGTCGCCCGAGGGCGCACGTGACTTTATCGTGCCCAGCAGACTTTATCCCGGTCAGTTCTACGCATTGCCGCAAGCACCCCAGCAGTACAAGCAGCTTCTTATGGCAAGCGGTATCGACAGATATTTCCAAATTGCACCCTGCTTCCGTGACGAGGACGCGCGTGCCGACCGTTCTCCCGGTGAGTTCTATCAGCTTGATATGGAAATGGCTTTTGCCACCCAAGAGGACGTATTCTCGGTGCTTGAGGAAATGCTTCCCGCACTCTTTAGAGAGTTTACCGACCGCAAGGTGGACGGAGCGCCGTTCAAGCGCATTCCGTACCTTGATGCGATTCGCGATTACGGAAGCGACAAGCCGGATCTTCGCAATCCGCTTATTATCAAGGACGTAACCGAGATTTTGCAAAAGGCGGTGCCTATGTTCGAGGGCAAAACCGTCAAGGCGATCAAGGTGGAAAGCTTCGACAAGCCGCGCAGCTTTATCGACAAGACCATTATCGAGCAGGCACGCCAGAACGAAATCGAAACGGTATACTGGGTAAAGACGGACGAAAACAACAATTTTGTGGGTGGACTTGCAAAGTTCCTTGGCGAGGTAGGCGGCGAGCTTATCTCTGCGCTTGACCTTAAGCCAAATAGCTTTGTTGCAATGGTTTGCGGCGGCAAGGGCGTAAGCAAGCAGGCAGGTATCGTTCGTACAATCCTAGGCACCGAGCTTGATTTGCTCGAAAAGGACGTATACAGGTTCTGCTGGATTGTGGACTTCCCGATGTACGAAATCGGCGAGGAATCGGGCGAAATAGAGTTCTGCCACAACCCGTTCTCTATGCCGCAGGGCGGAATGGAAGCGCTTAAAACCAAGGATCCGCTTTCTATTCTTGCTTATCAGTACGACATCGTGTGCAACGGCGTAGAGCTTAGCAGCGGCGCTGTTCGTAACCACGACCCCGAAATTATGGTTAAGGCGTTTGAGATTGCAGGCTACGGCATTGACGTAATCGAAAGCAAGTTCTCGGCACTTTACAATGCGTTCAAGTTTGGCGCACCTCCGCACGCAGGTATTGCACCGGGCGTTGACCGTATGGTTATGCTTCTTTGCGACGAGCCGAGCATTCGCGAAATCATTGCATTCCCCATGAACAAAAACGCAAAGGATTTGCTTATGAATGCGCCCAACTTCGTTACCGAAAAGCAGCTTAAGGAAACGCACATTCAGGTCGTTATGCCGGAGGAAAAATAATGGACGAGAGAGTTACGCTTACCACCGACGAGGGTGAGGATATTGAATTCGAAATTGTTACCGAGCTTGCGCTTGGCGAGGACTTTTATGCAATAATGCAGCCCGTAAAGCCGCTTGACGGCGTAGCTGAGGACGAGGCACTTGTTTTTAGAATTATCGAAACGGACGATGGCGACGAGTACGAGCTGGTCATTGACGACGATATTTTGGACGGAGTTTTCGAAAGCTACAACAATATGATAGAGGATTTGTAAAATACAAGGCTCAGCACTAAATCAAGGCAAAAAGAACTCTCTTCTGCCAAGCAGGTGCATACAATGAAAGCAGAAAGAGTAAGAATAATAGGAGATCCTGCTATTCTTACTCTTTTGTTTTTGGCGCTGTCACAACAAACGGTTGATATTATAGACGTGAAATGCGGCGACATAGCGCGTTTAAGACAAAAGAACAAAAGACACTTCCGGCGCAACGTAGGCTTGTTTAGCGTACAACGCCCGTCGCGCCCACAGTCAAGCTTTGCTTGTAAAGGAGATTGATATGGATAAGAAAAAGAAAATTATTTTATACGCCGTGATGTATTCTATCGCGGCACTTGTGGCATTTATCACTTATTATCTTGCGCTTCCGCCAATCAACGTGTACAGCGTTGGATTTTGGTTTTTCTTGGCTTGGGTGGCGCTTCTTGGCATTACGCCTTATTTTCTTATGAGGACGGAAGCACGCAGGCTTGGCGCGTTTATTAAAGAGCATTTAGTAAGGCGATACGTGCCTAACAATAGCAGAAAAAAGAAAAAGACAGATAAAAGCGATACTTTCGAGATAAAAATAGAGCCGCGCAGTAAAATAAAAAGGCCGTATCTTTTTTTGATTATACCGCTTGTACCGCTTGTGGTTTTGATGATTGGCGGAATATCGTCGGCTACGATTTTCAATGCAAGCGCGTATTCAAGCGTTATAAGCGTAACGGAAGCGGAATTTGCCACCGATATGCCTCAAACGGACAAGATTACGCACATTGCCTTAATGGATACGGACACGGCAAAAATTATCGGCAACCGTACGCTTGGCTCGCTTTCCCACGTGGTTTCGCAGTACGAGGTGTCCGAGGATTATTCGCAGATAAACTTTATGGGTACGCCCAAAAAGGTGTCTAATCTCGAATACGCGGGCTTTTTCAAGTGGATGGGCAACAGGGCAAACGGCGTACCCGGCTACGTTATGGTCGACCCCATTGACAACACGGCAAAATATGTGGAGCTAAGTGAGCCTATCAAGTACGTAAAAAGCGGCTTTTTCGGCGATGACCTAAAAAGAAGGCTTAGATTTGATTATCCCACTAAGATTCTCGGCGAGCCCAGCTTCGAGCTTGACGACGAGGGCAGGGCTGTATTTATCGTGCCGTGCTATAAGCCGAGGGTTTCGCTTTTTGGGGCAAAGGATGTAAGCGAGGTTATAATCTTTCAGCCGTGCACGGGTGAGTCAGATATTTATTCTCTTGACCAAACGCCTGCATGGATAGACGAGGTATACAACGGCGAGCTTGCTTGTAAAAAGTATGACTGGAAGGGAAAGCTTTCGGGCGGATTTATAAACAGCATTATTGGGCAAAAGGACTGCAAGGTTACTACTGACGACTTTGGATACGTTATTCTTGGTGATGACGTTTGGTACTATACGGGCGTAACCTCTGTTAACAGCGACGAAAGCAATATCGGCTTTATTATGACCAATGCACGTACGGGTGAGTATAAGTTCTACCCCGTTATCGGCGCCGAGGAGCATTCCGCTATGGCGGCAGCCGAGGGCGAGGTGCAGGAAAAGGGCTATATTGCTTCGTTCCCGGCTCTTATCAATGCTTCGGGTCAGCCCACTTACATTATGACCTTAAAGGATGAGGGCGGACTTGTAAAGCTGTACGCACTTGTAAACGTCCAAAAATACAGCATTGTTGCAACGGGTACAACGCAGGAAAAGACGATGGAGGCATACGAGAAGCTTTTGCTTGAGGAGGGAATTATCGACGCGCTTCCGGACGTATTGCCCGGTACGCCGTCAATGCTCATTACCGCCGTGGTGGAGGATATCAGAATAATCACAACGGGCGGCGAGAGCTATGTTTATATAAGCGCACCAGACGAAAGCGGAAGCAACCGATTGTTCCGCACAGCAATAGCAGTAGACGAATCGGTGCTTCTTATTCGCGTAGGCGACACGGTTACGCTTGAGGTTGTTAGGAGCCAAACCGGCGGAATATTCGACATTATAAATTGGCACTTTGAATAGCCATAGTGTTAAGACAAATAAAAAGCAGTAAAGGCTTGGGCATACAGTCCAAGCCTTTACTTTGGCTTTTGCATACAGTTTTATCATTTTAACGATACTTATAATTTTGGCGAAAAGCCTATTGTCATTATGACATTTTAAGATGGGGACGCGTAATGATATTAGCCAAAATGAATAAAGGACAAACAAAAAAACGACGGTACGTGCCGCCGTTTTTTGTTTTGTAGTGATGTTATTTTGGTTATACGGTTATGCGTTTTCGGGTGCAACCTCTTGGCTTGCAGCTTCTTCGGTTGCTTCCTGTGCCTGCTCGCTTGCCATAACCTGCTTGTAGAGGTCGTTTGTAAGAACGCTGTTCTTCTTTTGAAGCACGTATGCAACAACGATAAACGCCGCAAGGAGCACGACTGCAACAATCCAGCCAAGCCAGATAAGGCCGGTAAGGCCTGCCACGAGGAAGCTTGTAAAGGTGATTGCCGCAACCATAAGAGCGTTGGGAAGCTGCGCCTTTACGTAAGCAAGGTGGTTACTCTTTGTTGCCGAAGCGGAGAGAATAGTAGCGTCCGAGATGGGGGATACCTGATCGCCGAATACCGAGCCCGAAAGAACTGCCGCGATGGTAAGCACCATAAGGTCGTAGCCGATTGTGGTAATCATGGGAGCAACGATGGGTACCATAATTCCGAATGTTCCCCACGAGGTACCTGTTGCAAACGCCGTACCCATAGACGCAATAAAGAAGATTGCGGGCAAAAGGTTCTTTGCGTTGCCCATCCAGGTTGCAAATGCCTGAACAAACAAGTCAAGGTTAAGTGCGCCGCAAACGCCGGTAAGCGCCCAAGCGAACACGAGAATAATAAATACGTCTGCAATGGACTTAAAGCCAGTGCCGAAGCAACCGGTGAATTCCTTAAGCGTCATAAGTCTGCGCGGCAGATACAAAATTAAGCTGAATATAATCGCGATACAGCCACCCATAGCAAGAGCCGAGTTGGTGGGGTAAATAGGCTCGCCGTCCTTCTTTATAAGAAGCAATACACAGCAGCTTGCAATCAATACCAAAATGGGAAGAACAAGGTCAATCACTCTTCCCTTGGGACTGCCGCTGTCTACCTCTTCTCCGCTTGGAGCTTCGAAGCCGCACAAGAGGTCGCCCGTCTTGATTGCGTTATGCTCGTGCTTGCGCATTCCAAAAAGGTCGATTCCAAGGAAGGAGGTAAGAGCAAGGAAAGCAATAAGAAGAATGGGGTAGAAGTTGCGACTAATAGTATCGATATAAACGTTGAAGGAGTCGTAGCTTGCGCCCACCTTTTCGAGACCCTCGCCGACGTAGCCTGCGATTGCGCTCGCCCAGCTTGATACCGGGATAAGGATACAGATAGAAACCGAAATACTACCTACAAGGAATGCCGACTTTGCGCGCGAAATGCGATACTTGTCGTTGATGGGCTGCATAATTGTACCCACCGCCAAGCGGTTGAAGTAGTCGTCCATAAAGATAAGACAGCCAAGTCCTGTGGTTGCAAGCAGCGCACCCTTACGCGACTTAACGTTTTTATGTACCCAGTCGCCGAATGCTCTGCCGCCGCCCGCCTTATTCATAAGCGCAACGAGGATACCAAGCTCCAATATAAAGATAAGGATACCTGCGTTGCCTGCGCCTACTACCGCACCGGCTTCGTTAATTTCGGGACCCATGGATTCTGCCATAATCTCGAAAATGGTTTGCAGTGCGTTGATGGGGTTCCAATTTGCGCTAATCAATCCGCCCACAAACACGCCGAGGAAGAGCGAAATATAAACTTCTTTGGTTATCATTGCTAAAACTATCGCAAGAACAGCCGGGACGAGGGCAATAACGTACTGACCCATAAGCGCAGCGGCGTTCTCGGAAGTTACGATAACTTCTGCCAAGAGGTTTGTCATAATTACTCCTTTGCATTTTTTATTCGGGGCGTATAAAGCTTATACTGCGCCCCAAGTGATAATGATACAATTATAAGGATTTGCTACGCTTTTGTCAACCTTATTGGCGCGGTATGCTAAAATAATGACAATATAATGTTGCTATTAGGGTATACGTTGTCATATCTAAGGTGCAACGCCAACGGTGGCTATATGTTGCATTATGCATTCATTGCTTTTAGCGTTGACTGTCAATGCAAAGAATGTCGTTGGCGTCAATATCCAAAATAGCGCAAAGATTTGCAAACGTATCCAATGCAGGCATTGCTCTACCCGATAAATATTGTCCTATAGTAGGTTGTTTTATATTTAATCTTTTTGCAAGTTCGGTTTGAGTTATTCCGCTTTGTTTTATTGCTTCAGCTAATTTTGTATGTATTTGTTCAAGAGTTATCATTTTAATCCCCCATGGGGTTTAGATGTTATGATATAAATTATATAGGAAATGCCTATAACATGCTTGACTTATAGGTGTTGCCTATGATATTTTATAGGCATTGTCTATTTTGGCAATGAGCATATATCAAAAAGGAGAAAAAAATGGAAGAAGATGAATTCGAGGTTCAAAGGCGCTTGATGCTTGCAAAGCGTAAGGAGCAACAAAAAAAGGAGTATGCGTGGCTTCGTGAGCAAACAAAAATGCGAGAGATTGAGGTAAGGGAAGCAGAAGATAAGCACATTGATAATCAGCAGGGCAAATCACATTCATTTAGATTTCATATTATATGGTATCACGTTTTTTGTGTGCTGCAAACCTTTTTTGATTATCCCGTTGTAATGGCACATGCTAAGTTTAGACGTTTGCATAAGGAGCTTTGGGACTACGTAAACAAACAGATTGACGGTCCCGAGGCGCTAAACGACGAGCTTGAGCAAACTGACCGTTACGGAGTAGTCGAATATCAGTAGCTTTTTGTTTGACAATCAATCTAAATAAAGGTATAATTTACGCAAACAGAGGTACTTGCTTATGATAAAAAGATTTTTCTCGTATTACAAGCCGCACAAAAAGCTGTTTGCGCTTGATATAGCTTGCTCGTTTTTGATTGCTCTTTGCAATCTCGTGTATCCGTTCGTGACCAAACAGGTAATCAACAACTATGCGCCCAACAAGCTGCTCACCCTTATGCTGGTCTGGTGCGGGGCGTTGCTTGTAATTTACATAGTAAAGGCAATTCTAAGCTTTATAGTTCAGTATTGGGGTCATATTTTGGGCGTAAGAATACAGGGCGATATGCGCGAGGACTTTTTCCGCCATATCGAAACGCTTCCGTTTTCGTTCTTTGACGAGAACAAGACGGGTGCGCTTATGTCGAGAATAACAAGCGACCTTTTTGATATTTCCGAGCTTGCTCACCACGGCCCTGAGGACAGCTTTATGTCACTTATTACGGTTATCGGGTCGGTAATACTGCTGTGCGTCACCGTAAATCCGTGGCTTGCACTTATCGTGCTGTGCATAATTCCCATTATGCTTGTCTTTGCAATCAAGACGAGAAAAAACATGCGCCTTGCCTTCAAGCGAAGCCGCGAGGGCATGGCGGAGGTTAATGCCGAGGTCGAGTCGTCCATTTCGGGCATAAGAGTGGCAAAGGCGTACAACGCATCGGAGAGCGAGTGCGAAAAGTTCCACCGCAGTAACGCCGTGTATATGAAGGCTCGCTCGTCCGCATACAGGGCGATGGGAACGTTCTTTAGCGGGATGGGATTCTTTAACGACTTTTTGTATCTTGCGGCAATCACGGCAGGCGGCTTGTTTATGTATTTCGACCTAATTGACGTGGGCGAGTTTGCGGCGTACATACTGTACACCACCATGATGATAAACCCCATTCGTACGCTTGTAAATATCTTTGAGCAGATCCAAAACGGCTTGACCGGCTTTGTGCGCTTTACCGAAATTATGGATATCCCCGGCGAAAGCGAGCCCGAAAGCCCTGTCGAGGTGGGCACGGTTAAGGGCGATATAAGGTATCAAAACGTAACCTTTGCTTACAAGGGCAAGGACGGCAATACGCAGGTGCTTAACGACCTTTCACTCGAAATTCCTGCCGGCAAAACGGTTGCACTTGTCGGCTCGTCGGGCGGCGGCAAGACCACGCTGTGTCATTTGCTTCCGCGCTTTTACGAAATCGACAGCGGCTCGATTAGCATTGACGGTATAGATATCAGAGATATGCGTAGGTCCGATTTGCGCCGCAACGTGGGCATCGTAGCGCAGGACGTGTTTATTTTCGGCGGTACTATAAAAGAAAATATCGAGTACGGTAAGCCGGGCGCAACAAAAGAGGAAATTATCGAGGCGGCTAAAAAGGCGAACATTCACGACTTTATTATGGAGCTTCCAAACGGCTACGAAACGCACGTGGGCGAGCGTGGCGTAACGCTTAGCGGCGGTCAGAAGCAACGACTCAGTATTGCAAGAGCGTTCCTCAAAAATCCACCCATTCTCGTGCTTGACGAGGCAACCAGCGCGCTTGACAACGTAACCGAGCTGCAAATTCAGACTGCACTTAATACCCTAAGCCGTGGCAGAACGGTGCTTGTAGTTGCTCATAGATTGTCCACCATAAAAAACGCCGACGAAATAATCGTTATCGGCAAAGAGGGAATTATCGAGCGCGGAACGCATCAGCAGCTTCTTGAAAGCAAGGGTGAGTATTACAAGCTTAGCTCTATCAATGTGTAAAAACAAAATCGAGAAAAACAAAAAACGGCGGTACGTACCGCCGTTTTTCAAGCATAGCTTGGTTTTGGGCGCGCAGGCACAGCCTGTTATGGGCGCGGCGCGCGTGAGAATGCTAAATATACAGCCGTTGCGCAAAAGCATAGCTTGACTTTGGGCGCAACAAGTTTTGTATGCTAAACAAGCCTATTTTGCGTTTGGCAAGCTTACACAAGCTTACTAAGCAATGCCAAAAAGCTACCAACCTCGCTTTCGTCCAGCTTGCTGATATATTCGTTCAGCTTAGTCAGTCCCGATTTAACGGTGCCGTCATTGATTTGCTTGGTGTACGGGTTGTAGTGCTTGATATTTTCCTTAGACAGCTCGTTCATAATGGCGGTCACCTTGTTTTTGTGATGGGCAACCATACTGCGGTATTTGTTTTGCAGGCGCAGGGCTTCCTTTGAGTCCGCCGAAATAGAGTTTATCGTGCCGCGAACGCTTATACCGTTAGCCTTGCCAATCAAGATTTTTCGCATAAGCGAGTTAATTTGGTCCTCGGTGAATAGCTCAAACTGCTCACGAGCCGACTTTATCACCGTTATACCGAGGTCGGCGGCAAGGCTGGGGACAAGGTCGAACATTTTCAGCTGACTGTAATAGTAGTTGCGAACGCTGTTAAGCGATCTGCCGCTTTTGTCAGCCATTTCACTAAAGGCGGATTTTAGTCCCTTACCGTTCTCTACCGCGTTGTTAACAAGCGCAAAAAGCTCCTTAGTTTGGTTTATTGTCCAGTTATTTTCCATAATTTGTAACCTCCTTGGCTCTATCAATACTAACCACATTTATAAAGGTTTATACATATCGGCGGCATTAAACTCATAAAAATATTGGTATGGATATAAATATAACCTTATTGCCTCAATTCGAGAGCGTTTTTTTACTTAGTGGCAGTTTTTTTGAGGGCGGAACCTTTGTTACAAGTGAGGACACAGTGGTATATATCACCGTTTTGCCGCTTGACCCCTCTGCCTTGCCGTATACCGTAAAAATAGTGGGCGCAAGCGTGGAGCGCGGAATGCCGCTTGCCGTGCCGTGCAAGGTGGGCGAGAATGAGTATTTTATAAAGCTGGAGCGAAGAATGGACGTCTATTCGCCGACTCACCAAAACGTGCCCGAGGACTTGGTGGAGCGTTTCTTTTATTATGTTAAGGGCAAGCACCTTGGCTTTGCTATGGAAATGCTAAGCGGTGGCTTGCGTTCCACATTGGGCGAGCAGGATTTGTGGGCGTTTTTCGAGGGCTTTACGCACCTTGTTCGTACCCCAAACGGATATTATGCGGTGGACGGCAGCGGGAATGGGCATAGGTGCGAATTCAGCTTGGTAGATGGTAGCATTGACGATATTTCGGTAGAATAGCATGCGCGTGATTTACGCATAATAAGCTTAGAGGTGAAGAATGAAAAAACTAAATAAAGATGCGGCGAAGCGGCTTTGCACAAGGACAAGCCGTATTAGCCCCGAAACAGATTCCGAGTTTAGCGAGGATATTTACGAGGGCGTTACCGAAGATATTGAGGTGGAAAATACCGCCGACTATCGCATGATTACAAGAAGTGACGATACGATAAACGGACAAAGCTCGTAATAATATGTAACACCAAATCGCCCATACGCATATATAATTCTTATGATAAGCAGTAATTATTATAAGCTTAGCGAGCAATATCTTTTTTCTCGCATAGGGCGTATTATTTCCGAAAGGCATGGGGCAATCAACCTTAGCATTGGCGACGTCAGCCTGCCGCTTCCACGTGAGGTGAGCGAGGCGGGCGCAAGAGCGGCGATGGAGCTTGGGGACAAAAGCACATTTAGGGGATATCCGCCCGAGTGCGGCTATGACTTTTTGCGTAGGGCGGTGGCAGGCTACTATAATGATAGAGGCGTAACCGTAGACGAAAGCGAGGTTTTTATAAGCGACGGCATAAAAAGCGATATGGCGATGTTTTTTCACGTCTTTAATCGCGGCAAGGTTCTTCTGCCCACGCCGTGCTATCCTGCGTATATAGATGTTTGTGCAATTTTTGGCTTTGAGGTTAGCTTTTACGAGGACGTTCCAAGCGAAGAAAAGGCCGATATAATAGTAATTTGCTCGCCTGATAATCCTACAGGCAGGGCTAAGTCCAAGGCTGAGCTTGAGGCGTGGGTGCGCTATGCAAAAAGGACGGGCGCAATCATTTTGTATGATGCCGCCTACGAAGCCTTTGTGCAAAGAGGTGCGCCCCGAAGCATTTACGAGGTCGATGGAGCAAGAGAGTGCGCCGTGGAGCTATGCTCGTTTAGTAAGACTGCGGGCTTTACGGGGCTACGGTGTGGTTATACCGTCGTACCGAGTGAATGTGGGCTGGGTAAGGTGTGGGCAAGACTAAAAAGCTCGCTTAGCAACGGCGTTTCGTACGTTACTCAGCGTATGGCAGAGTGTGCTTTTACCTCGGCGATGGACAAAATTCGGGGCAACGTAAAGCAGTATTTAGACAATGCGGCGTTGTTTAGGTCGGCGCTAAGCGGCGCAGATTTTGTTGGTGGTGAGGACAGTCCGTATATTTGGCTGTACGTAGGCGATGGCAAGGCGGAGTTTTATCGATTCCTTGACGAGTACAACTTGGGGGTGACCCCGGGGTACGGCTTTGGCAGAAGCGGCGAGGGGTACGTACGTATAAATTCCTTTTGCAGTAAGGAGAATGCGATTGTTGCTGCGCAGCGGTTAAGCGATTGGATGGGGGAAAGGAAAGCTTTTTGATTAAAGCTTTTTAGCAAAGCAAGAGCAAAATGTACTTTTTTTATGCGCTAAAAAAAGTACGCAAAAAAAGCGCTGGGGACACTTTCGCGGCTGTGTCCCCAGACCCCCGCAACGCGTTTTCGCCTATGGCGAAAAGAA
>SVHR01000073.1 GCA_015055705.1 Clostridiales bacterium
GGGCGTGCCGCTCGTAACGCCGAAAGCAGAGTTATACTCTACGCCGACACGGTGACGGGCTCGATGAAAACGGCTATGGACGAAACCGAGCGTCGCCGCACCATTCAGGGCTACTACAACGCCCAGCACGGCATAACGCCCAAGACCATTGTTAAGCCGATAGCAAATTCAATAGAAATCACGTCCAAGGTTACTAAGGTAAGCTACGACGATATTCCCGATCAGATAGACAAGCTAAAGGCGCTGATGGCGGTAGCAAGCAGCTCGCTGGATTTCGAGACGGCAATCAAGCTGCGCGACAACATTCAAGAGCTAAAGGCACTTCAAAACAAGATGAAAAAGGACAAAAGGAATGGATAATATAGTTATCAAAGGGGCAAAAGAAAACAACCTCAAAAATATCAATATGGTGCTCCCGCGTGAAAAGCTTATTGTTTTTACGGGACTTTCGGGCAGCGGTAAAACCAGCCTTGCCTTCGATACCATTTTTGCCGAGGGACAGCGCCGTTACGTGGAGTCGCTTTCCTCGTACGCAAGACTGTTTTTGGGGCAGATGAACAAACCCGACGTGGAAAGCATAGACGGGCTTTCGCCGGCGATTTCTATTGACCAAAAGACAACCAGCCGCAATCCGCGTTCGACGGTGGGAACGGTCACCGAGATCTACGATTACCTGCGTTTGCTGTACGCGCGTATCGGCACGGTGCATTGTCCCAACTGCGGAAAGGAAATTGCTCAGCAGTCGGTTGACCAAATTCTCGACCGCATAATAAGCTACGGTGAGGGTGCAAAAATTATGATTAACGCTCCCGTGGTGCGTGGCAGAAAGGGTGAGTACAAGGCTATGCTTGCCGATTTTGCAAAAAGCGGTTTTGTGCGGGTGAATGTAGACGGCAAGGTATACAATCTCGGCGAGGATATTCCGCTTGATAAGCAGGTTAAGCACGATATAAGCGTAGTAGTTGACCGAATTGTAATAAAGGACGGCGTGCGCACAAGGCTTTCGGACAGCGTGGAAACCGCGCTTCGCCTTGCAGACGGGCTTGTATCTATCACCCACGACGGCACGGACGAGCTGTTTTCCACAAAATATTCTTGCCCCGATTGCAACGTATCGATTGCCGAGGTCGAGCCGCGACTGTTCTCGTTTAACAGTCCGTTTGGAGCTTGCCCCGAGTGTACGGGATTGGGCTTTTTAGAAAAAATCGATCCTGAGCTTATCTACGGTGACGGAAGCAAAACCTTGCGAGAGGGTGCGCTGACGATTAGCGGCTGGAATTTTGACAGCAGTCATACCGAAATGTTTTTTAAAGCCTTAAGCAAGCGTTACGGATTTTCGCTTGACGTGCCGTATAGGGACTTGCCCGAGGACGTTAAGCAAATATTGCTGTACGGCAACGGAGGCGAAAAGCTTGATTTGTCGTACAACTCATACAGCTTTTCGGGCAGTATGCGAGCCGCCTTCGAGGGCGTTGTTACCAATCTCGAGCGCCGCTATCGCGAAACAACCAGCGACTACGTAAAAAGCGATATTTATAGATTTATGCGCACCTCGCCGTGTCCCGTTTGCCACGGGCTAAGGCTTCGTAAGGAGGCTCTTTCGGTAAAGGTTGGCGGCTTGAATATAGCAGAGCTTTGCGCTATGTCGGTGCGAGATCTTACAGCCTTTTTGGATAGGCTTCAGCTTGGCGGCGCAAAGGCAATAATTGCAGGTCCCGTGCTTAAGGAAATCAAGGCGCGGCTTAAATTTCTCGCAGACGTAGGTCTGAATTATCTTACATTGTCGCGTGGTGCGGCAACGCTTAGCGGCGGCGAGGCACAGCGAATAAGGCTGGCTACACAAATTGGCTCGGGGCTTACGGGTGTGCTGTATATTCTGGACGAGCCGAGTATAGGCTTGCATCAGCGCGACAACGAAAAGCTGATTTCTACGCTTGCCAATCTTCGTGATCTTGGTAACACGCTTATAGTAGTAGAGCACGATGAAGAAACCATACGAAGCGCAGATTATATAGTGGATATAGGCCCGGGTGCGGGTGTTCACGGCGGACATATAGTGGCAGAGGGCGACCTTAATGCTATACTAAGCAGCAAGACCTCGCTTACGGGCGCATATCTTAGGGGCGATAAAAGAATAGAAATTCCGTCAGCTCGCCGCGCTCCCAAGGGATATATTTCGGTTAGGGGCGCTCAGCAGAACAATCTCAAAAATATCGACGTGGATATTCCGCTTGGCGTGATTACGGCGGTGACGGGTGTAAGCGGTAGCGGCAAAAGCACGCTAATCAACCAAACACTCAGCCCGGCGGTAAGCAACAAAATTATGGGCACGAGGCTGCAGGTTGGAAAGCACGAGAGCATCGAGGGCTTAGAGCAGCTGGATAAGATAATCGTTATTGACCAAAGTCCCATCGGGCGCACGCCGCGCAGTAATCCCGCAACGTACACGGGAGTTTTTACGGCTATTCGTGACCTATACGCCAAGACGCAGGACGCTATGCAACGAGGCTTCAAGTCGGGTAGATTTAGCTTTAACGTCAAGGGAGGCAGGTGCGAAAATTGCTCGGGTGACGGCATAATCAAGATAGAAATGAACTTCTTGCCCGACGTGTACGTCGAGTGTGAGGTTTGCAAGGGCAAGCGATACAACCGCGAAACGCTGGAGGTTAAATATAAGGACAAGAGCATTGCCGACGTTTTGGATATGACTATCGAGGAGGCGATGGGCTTTTTTGAGAACATTCCATCTATTTATAACCGCATTCGCACGCTGTACGAGGTGGGGCTTGGCTACGTCAAGCTCGGTCAGCCAGCAACCACTCTTTCTGGCGGCGAGGCTCAGCGCGTCAAGCTTGCCACCGAGCTTAGCCGCAAGGCAACGGGCAGAACGCTGTACGTTCTTGACGAGCCGACCACGGGCTTGCATATCGCGGACGTGGACAAGCTGATTCAGATTTTGCACCGACTTGTAAAAAACGGCAATTCCATCGTGGTTATCGAGCATAACCTTGACGTAATAAAAATTGCCGACTACGTAATTGATCTTGGACCCGAGGGCGGTGACGGAGGAGGAACGGTTATTGCTCGCGGCACACCCGAGGAGGTCGCTTGTGTCCCCAATAGCCATACCGGCGTATTCCTAAAAAAGGTTTTGGGGCAAGAGAATTAGTCGGCAACAGGGCCGCTTTTAAGCGCACCATTTTGTTACTAATAGGATATAGAATGTCCTGCGGATAGAAAAATTAAGGAGTAAGTGATATGAGTGATATTCTCAAGCAAGAAAATTATTCCGAAATCGTCAACATTATAAAATCGGCAAGAGAGCGCGCATATAGCAAAGTCAATGAGGAATTGATTTTGATGTATCGTGAAATTGGCAAATATATTAGCGAAAAAACGCTAAATGCGGCATATGGTGATTCATATGTTCAGGGTCTTGCCGATTTCTTCGAAAAAGAATATCCGGAGCTTAAAGGCTTTACCCGTCGTGGCTTGTACAGAATGAAGCAATTTTACGAGCTTTATAAGGACGATAAAAAAGTGTCAACGGTGTTGACACAATTAAGCTGGTCAAATCATTTGAAGATAATGTCTGCTTGCAAAACGCAAGAAGAGCGTTATTTCTATATCGCTTTATGTATAAAAGAGCGTTACAGCGCAAGAGAACTGGCTCGTCAAATAGATAGTGGTTATTACGAACGCCATATGCTTTCACAAAAGCCGTCAACACCTGTGCTAACAGCGGTTAAGAAATCAACGGGCAATATTTTTCTTGATACCTATACCCTTGATTTTCTCGATGTTCCGGAAGCGGTTACTGAAAGAGATTTACAAAAGTCTATTATAAAGAACTTGAAAAGCTTCATATTGGAAATCGGTAAGGATTTTACTTTGGTAGGCGAAGAATATCGTTTGCAAGTAGGCAATCACGATTATTTTATTGATTTACTTTTCTATCACCGTGGACTTTCTTGCTTAGTTGCGTTTGAACTCAAAATAGGAGAATTTAAGCCCGAATACGTCGGCAAGGTAAATCTGTATTTGGAGGCGCTTGATCGTGAGATTAAAAAGCCTAATGAAAATCCAAGTGTGGGTGTAATTTTGTGTGCTAAAAAAGACGATGAGGTTGTAGAGTTTGCATTAAGCCGTAGCCTTTCGCCTACGATGGTGTCGGAATATAAATTGAAATTAATAGATAAGCAGCTTCTTCAAAATAAGTTAAAGGAATATGTGGACCTCGCAATAGACGAGGAATAATGAAATTTGTAAAAGAAAAGTCATGTAAGTTCAAATTGAGTTGTATGACTTTTTTTTGCAAAAACTGATTATAAAAGAGCAAAAAGGTGATTTCAATCGCATGGGCGTTGTACTTTTTTGACGGTAAAATTTCCACTACCGCAAGTATGTGCAAAAATCAATCAAAATAGTTAAAAATAATTAAAAAAAGAGTATAAAAATTGTTGACTTGTACGAATGCATATAGTACAATAACAAAGCTGTCCCGAATGAGGGGGCGGCGACGAACATTGGAAATATATAGAACAAGAAAGCGAATTAAAAACACAACAACGAACAAAGTCAATTAACGGAAGTCAGTAGAAGTTAAGAGACAGAGTTAGACTAGATATTTGGATACTTCCTTTAGAG
>SVHR01000074.1 GCA_015055705.1 Clostridiales bacterium
ACGTGGTGCCTAAAAGCATACTAACGCAGACAACAAGAGCAAATACACTGCTAAGCAAGGCCTTCTTCACTGTCTTTGTTTTCATAACACTTTTCTCCTATATTATTTATTTCTCTACCCCCCCCCGATTTTTGGCCGGAAAAGGAATAGGAGATTACGATGCCCGTGTGCTGCTGCCTCATTTTCAAAATAAGCGCAACATAATTTTGATTATGTGCTCATAATCCAAAAGCATTAGTAGATGAAAAACTAACTGCGTAAAATTCTAGCACATAATATTGCAATATGCAACACTTCATACATAACAAATAGATATATTTCATCAAATTTTCACAAATAAATTTATTTTTAGCATTACAAAAAAGACCTTTTACGCACTAACTCTATCAAGCTAAAACGAAAAAGGCTCTTTTGTAATGTTTTTTTGCTTTTGTTGTACTTTTATAAGACGAGTATAGATTTTTTTACAACATAATCAAAATTATGTTGCAGATCGACCGCCGTCGGTCCTTTTTTTATTTATAAGATAAGTCTCATATTTTCCATTTTTCTTTTGTGCTCTGTTCCCGTTGTGGCGATATATATCCTTGTAGTATTTATACTTGCGTGACCGAGAATATCCGCCAGCTTTGCTATATCCTTTTCTATACCGTAAAAAGTACGCGCAAACAAATGACGTAAATTGTGTGGGAACACCTTGCTTGGCGATACATTTGCTTGCTTGCAAAGCGACTTCATATCTCGCCAAATATTGTGACGGCTGACAGGCTTGCCGCTTCGAGTAACAAATACCGAGCCCTCCTTTATCTTGTGCTCTCTAATATAGCGAAGCAGCTTTTTCTTTAGCTCGGCCACTATAAATATGCGCCTGCCTTTTCCCTTACAGCTTACAAAAGCCTCGCCACGTATAACAGCCTCTACCGTTATATACTGTAATTCGCTTACCCTGATACCGCTACCGCAAATAGTCTGCAAAATAAGGCTTAGACGCTCATTACCTTTTTGCTTGGCCGCTTCTATAAGTCGCATATATTCCGCTTTTGTCAGCTCCTTATTCTCGGGGCAGAACGCCGACCTTTGTACCTTGAATTGTCTTACACATAAGTCGTGCCAATTAAGAAAACGCAGAAATGAATTGAGCGCGGCAATCATAGAATTTGCGCTTGCTACTGCGTACCGCGACAAAAACTGATTCTTGTATTCCACTACAATTTCTTTTTTTAACGGTCTATCTGCCAAAAACGTAAAAAATGCTCTTACGTCATGCAGATATTTTACAACCGTTGCGCCACTTCGTTCCTCTTGTCTTAGGTATGTCTCAAAGCGATTAAGCATACCGCAATCCAAACTTCTTTCCATAATAAAACCTCCGTTAGATATGCTTACCATTATTTTACAACGAAAGCTTTTTTATACTTCATATTTCATCCATAAAACTGAACATAAAAATTTCGCCCTTAAAAAGCGAAAATCCCTTGATTTCTCAAGGGATTTCGAGGCGATATCTTTTTTGTCGCCCTTTGATGGTGCCGCCGGTCGGAGTCGAACCGACACGGTATCACTACCACCGGATTTTGAGTCCGGCGCGTCTGCCAATTTCACCACGGCGGCGCATATAGCCTATATACTATATCACAAAAATTTTTGTTTGACAAGTGTTTTGCCGCAAAAAAACACGTCTAAAAATAAATTTTCTATATTGACAAACCAAAAAGTAGATGCTATAATTATAAGGATGGTGCAAAATGTGCCACAAAAAAAGGAGAAAAGAAAATGGAAAAGAAAAATGCTTATACGGGAACTCAAACCGAAAAGAACTTGCTTGCAGCTTTTGCAGGCGAATCGCAGGCTCGCAACAAATACACCTATTTTGCTTCGGTAGCAAAAAAAGAGGGCTACGAGCAAATTTCGGCTATCTTCCTCAAAACGGCAGAAAACGAAAAGGAGCACGCAAAGCTGTGGCTTAAGGAGCTTCAGGGAATCGGCGACACCGCAGAAAATCTTGAGGCTGCCGCCGACGGCGAAAACTACGAGTGGACTGATATGTACGAGGAGTTTGCTAAAACCGCGGAGGCTGAGGGCTTTAAGGCTCTAGCAATCAAATTCCGTATGGTTGCCGCTATCGAAAAGCACCACGAGGAGCGCTATCGCGCACTACTCAAAAACGTAGAAACAAAAGAGGTTTTCGAAAAGAGCACAGTTAAGGTTTGGGAATGCCGCAACTGCGGTCATATCGTAACGGGCACCAAGGCACCCGGCGCATGCCCCGTTTGCGCTCATCCGCAAAGCTACTTCGAAATCTTGGAAGAAAACTACTAAGATTTGTAATTATGCAATGCAAAAAGCACTGTCACATCATCTCTTGTGACAGTGCTTTTTTATCTTTTGACAAAAAACTGCCGATACGTATCTATATTTTTGATAAAATCAAACTGTTTTTTTGTAAGCCTTGAGAATCTCGAACATCTCGGGAGAAATAACGTGCTCAATTCGGCAAGCGTTATCCTCGGCAAGCGTTCTATCCGCACCCATATGCACAAGCAGCTCGGTAATTACGCTGTGACGCTCGTAAATATCGTTCGCCCTCGCCTCACCCTCGGGCGTAAGCGAAATATGACCGCTTGCGTCAATCGTTATGTACCCACGGTCCCGCAATAGATTTACAGCGCGGGACACACTGGGCTTAGAATATCCAAGCTCGTTGGCAATATCAACTGCGTGCAAATGAGCATTTGCCTTTTTGAGCACGAAAATTGTTTCGAGGTATGTTTCTTCCGATTCGCGAACTTTCATTGTAGCCTCCTATTCTAAGATTGCCTTAATGCGTCTTACGCCTGCGCCCGACGACTGCTCCTTGAGTATTTTGAACTTACCAAGCTCACCTGTGCGGCTTGCGTGCGGACCGCCACAAATTTCCTTGGAGAACTCGCCCATGGTGTAAACCTTGACTCTCTCGCCGTACTTGGAGGCAAACAAGCCGATTGCACCCTGAGAGCGCGCTTCCTCTACCGTCATTTCCTCGCACACGATGGGAGCATCTGCCTTGATCGCCTCGTTAACAAGCTCCTCGACCTTAGCAATTTCCTCGGGAGTCATCGCTCTGCCAAAGGTGAAGTCGAATCTAAGACGTTCCTCGGTGATATTGCTGCCCTTTTGGTTTGCGCCCTCGTCATTAAGCACCTTTTTGAGTGCGGCGTGCATAAGGTGAGTTGCGGTATGAAGCCTTGTAATTGCCTCGGTATGGTCTGCAAGACCGCCCTTGAATTTTTGCTCTGCGCCTGCGTGACTCTTTTGCTGATGCTCCTTGTATGCGTTCTCGAAGCCCTCTACGTCCACCTTAAGATTGTGCTCCTTGGCAAGCTCTACGGTCATCTCCACGGGGAAGCCGTACGTTTCGTAAAGACGGAACGCCGCCTTGCCGCTGATGGTGTCGCCCTTTTGGTAGAACACAAGCTTTTCAAACTCCTTCATTCCCGTCGAAAGAGTCTTTTCGAAGCGCTCCTCCTCGGCATTGATTTCGCCGATAATCTTATCCTTACCCTCAAGCAATTCGGGGTAAACGTCCTTATATATATCAATAACAGTAAGCGCTATTTTGCCAAGGTCACCCTTGCTTAGAGCAAGCTGCTTGCCAAAGCGAATAGCGCGGCGAAGAAGCCTGCGCAAGATGTAGCCTTGGTCTACATTAGAGCAGGTCACACCCTTTTCGTCACCGATAATAAACACCGAGGTGCGAACGTGGTCGGCAACAACACGCTCCGCCTTAGTATCGGAATTAGAGCTTAACTCGCGTATTTTTGCAAGGATAGGTACAAAAATGTCGGTATCGTATACGCTTTTTTTGCCCTGCAAGGTGCAAAGCGTACGCTCGAGTCCCATGCCGGTATCTACGTTGCGTTTAGCAAGCGGCTCGAACCTTCCGTCCGCCGTCTTGTTGTATTGCATAAATACGTCGTTCCAAATTTCAAGGTACTTGCCGCAATCACACGCTGGCGAGCAGTCCTCGCCGCAGTCGTCACGGTCTGCTACAATGAACATCTCGGTATCGGGACCGCACGGACCGGTAGTACCCGCTGGGCCCCACCAGTTGTTCTTTTTGGGCAGATAAAAAATTCTTTCCTTGGGGATACCGCACTCTTGCCAAAGCTGTGCACTCTCCTCATCGCGCGGGCAGTCCTCGTCACCTGCAAACACGGTAACGGCAAGGCGCTTGGGGTCGATGCCAAGGTATTTTTCGCTGGTCAAGAACTCGTAGCTCCAGGGAATCTGCTCCTTTTTGAAGTAATCGCCAAGCGACCAGTTGCCCAGCATCTCGAAGAACGTGCAGTGACTGTCGTCGCCGACCTCGTCGATATCGCCCGTACGTACGCACTTTTGAACGTCGGCTAGCCTTGTTCCTGCCGGGTGCTTTGCCCCGAGAAGGTACGGCACGAGGGGGTGCATGCCCGCCGTCGTAAACAGCACGGTGGGGT
>SVHR01000075.1 GCA_015055705.1 Clostridiales bacterium
GCTCGACCAAAAACATTCCTTCGCCATTTTCCGTCCATAGCTTCTTTTCTATTCTCGACGTGTTGTTTGCAATAAGCATATTAGCAAGCGAAAGAATGTTTTTGGTCGAGCGATAATTCTGCTCAAGCTTATAAACCTTGCAGTTAAAATCAGCTATGTAATTTTGAATATTTTCGATATTTGCGCCACGCCAGCCGTAAATACATTGGTCCTCGTCACCTACGGCGCAAACGTTGCGATGCTTTGCCGCAAGTAGTTTGACAAGCTGATATTGAACCGTATTGGTATCCTGAAATTCGTCAACATGGATATATCTAAACTTGTCACGGTAATATTCTGCCGCCTCCTCGCACTCTAAAAGCAGCCTTTTGGTATTAACGAGCAAGTCGTCAAAGTCCATTGCATTGTTATTTTTCAGCTCCGCCTCGTACTCGGTGTAAATTTCGCAGATCTTCTCGATATCGCTAACGTATCCGTAATCCATAAGATAACGCTCGGGCGAAAGTCCAAGATTTTTAGCGTTGGATATATGATATATTGCATTCTTTTTCAGGTCGTCATCTTCGTCGTTATTGTTCTTTGCCACAATAGTCGAAATAAGCTTTTCCTTCTCCGACTCTGCGTATATAGAAAACGATTGCGTGTATCCCAAAAAGGGCGCATAGCGGCGAAGCATTCTCGCGCACATAGAGTGAAAGGTCGAAACCCAAACATATTGTGCGTCCGGTGTCATATCGTAAAGCCTATCCGCCATTTCCTTTGCCGCCTTGTTCGTAAAGGTTATTGCCAATATATTGTACGGCGAAACACCCTTCTCGGTAATCAAGTACGCGATTCTATGCGTAAGAAGGCGCGTCTTTCCACTGCCCGCGCCTGCTGTAACCAAAATTGCTCCCTCCGTATCCATAACGGGAGCAAGCTGTTCTTTATTAAGTGAGCTAAGATTATAGTCCATATTATTCTCCGCTTATATTATAATGCAAAAAGGCTTTTTTCGTCAAGAACTAAGCGGCAAAATATAAATAAATAATTAGGATGTCAGACTCATTTTCTCTCGGTAATAACGCTCCTTTAACTCTCTGAATTTGGCAGAAAGCTCCAGTACATATCTTTGCCTTGCCTCCGTGTCCATGCCCTCGTATTCTTCCTTGTCGATGAGCTGCGAAATCGGATTAACCACCAGCTCGTCCGAGTCAAGAATCTTACGTACCTTTTGATAAAGCTCCTCGTCCTTAGATGCATGCTTACTTACCGTAATATTAAATTCTCGCTTGTACTTTTCGCGCTGATAGTCGCTGATAAGTCTTTGATTTTCGTAGGTAGAGCCCACCTCGCTGATAAGCTTTTCTCTATCACGCATCATCTGCTCCCAGTATCCCATTTTCATGCGCTGTTTTGCGAGCAACGCACGCTTTTTTAGCTCACTTACTGTCTTTTTTGCCATAATACTCCTCCCTTGTTGGTTTATGCGCTAATTTTATCATAAATTGCATAATAAAGTAGTGCTAAGGCAAATTTGGTGCTTTTTCGTCAATTCATCTTAGTTTTCGACAAAATAAGAACGAATACTTTTTGCCGGCAAATTTTGGTACACCCATCAAAAATAGTACAACAAATAAGCCGCGGAGCTAACCACGGCTTTTTGTTATATTTAGTTGTAGATTTAATTACAAAATGGTATCGTCGAAATAGTCGTTAAACTCGTCCTTACCCACATCTTGTGCAGACTCGGCATTCATAGACGAATGCGCAACACGGTTGTTGCTGGCAGCTCTTCTTGCCGTAACAACAGCCTCGAGAAGCAAAATACCAAATACGCAAGCTATGATTATTGAGTCGAACACGCCACGAGTACCCATAGAGAATACGTAACCGCCGATACCAAACACATAAATAAGGTTTACGATTAGGTCACCAAGGACGATACCGCCCATGGCAGATGCAAGTGTACCCAGCCTTGAGCCATTGATAAGATACGCCACTGCACCGCCGACAAAGCCGACGATAAGCGATGCCGCCAAAATCATACCCGTCGTTTCGGGCAGGATAAGCACTCTTGTTGCAATGGCGATTGCCGCAATCACAAGCTCGGCAAAAACAACCTTAAGTAGTGATCTGTTCCAGCCGATATTTGCCATAAGCACGATCATACCTATGATAGGAACGACAAAGCCACCAAAGTTAAAGACAAAGCCTTCACCAACGGTAACGTTGGGAATTACCGCACCTATAATTAAAAGGATCGCCAAAACAAAGCCAACCCAAGGGGAAATCCCAACATTTTTGAAAAATTTGTCAGATAGACCGAAGAAAATCAAGATCGCAACAACTGCAAGCAAAACTAAGCCTATTGTCATAAAAAAATTACCTCCTAAAAGTCATATAACTTATAGTCGGCAATTTTTAAGCTTTTTATACGTATTTGCTGTTAGTCTTTAAAATTATAATAGCTTTCGTTGTAAGCTACATTTCTCAAAGCGGTTTCTTTTCCGCCCGCAATAAGAGATTCAAAGTTGTTAAGCAAGTACTTCTTGCGCTCTTTAGATAGATTAGTTTTTATAGATTCAATCCTTATGGTGGTATTAGGCACATAAGATTTACCGTTTGCAGTAACCTCTACGCCGTTTAACTTACGCAAAATGTTAAGCGACTCGTCATTTGTAGCTCTACCTAACCACGAGAGCTGATTTGACAAAGAGGTGCTACCGTCACCGTAATTATAAACCGGGCTATCGTCGGTTGTAAGTATGAACGAAGTCGACGTGCTGTAATTACTGCTGTTTCCTGCAACCATAAGTAAATAACCAAGCTGACTCTGCGAGGTATTTGCAATGCTTCTGTCATTTTCTACCTTAAGTCTATATCCAAGCTTGTATCCCGCATTGTTCCAAGTGCTGACGTTGCTTTCTACAAAGCCTTTAAGGTTGCGAATAAATGTTGCTTCTTTTGCGCGTCCGGACGAATTTTTGCTCTGAGTGAAGCCGTTCATTGCCGCCTTTCCACGATAAACGTCATGTATAATCGTTCCATCATAGAAGCCGCTTTCCGCAAGATACATAAAGTTCATACCGGCATATGGCGCGTCGTCCATAAAGATTTCAAGCGTAATCTCAACTTCCTTTTCGCCAAAGATCGCCTTGAACGCATCCTCGTCCTCACCCGTAAGCGTAACTGTTGCTATGGGATTTGGTGCGGGATTAGGATTGGGATTGGTATCGCTGTACGGATTTTCGGGATCGTCAGGATTGAAGTACTTCCACTTAAGAAAGGTGTCGTGATTTACCTTTTCCCTACTCCAGATGGGAATAAATATAGCAAGGAAAATCAAAACAACCGCAAGCGCCACTGCCGTTATGCAAATGATAAGCGGATAGCTTGGCTTTCTTTTGCCTATAACCTCGGCAGGTGCCACATCCTCGGACTGCTCCTGCTTTTCACCCTGTTGCTCTTGCTGCTTCAACTGTCTTTTTTGTCGCGCAGACAAGGAATAAGTAATTTTTCTCTTCTTCATATTGCCTCGTTTGTTGAAAATATTATATCTAGTATAGCATTAGTATTGCGTTTTAGTCAATAACTTTTCGCGTTGACGTGAAAACTTTTTCGTTTAGGTAGCTCATTTCGCCCTCAAGTCCCAAAAAAACAAGCTTGTACGCACATAATTTTTGATATTTACACTTGTACTTTTTGTTCATCTCGTCATCGCCGTACTTACCGTCGCCCAAAATAGGCCAGCCAAGAAACGATAAATGCGCTCTGATTTGATGCGTTCTACCCGTAATAAGCTGTATATTGACAACAGACAGCTCGCCCTCACTAACTGATTCGCAAATTTTTGTCACTATTTTTTTGTACCCTACCTTAAGGGTGTGCGAAACATAGCAGTGAGATTTTTTTTCGTCCTTAAATAAATAATCGGTGTACTCACCCACCTTAGGCTTGCCAACTACAACCGCGTGATAATACTTTTTGACAGTACGAGCCTTGAACACCGCAAACAAAGCGTCGTACGCTGTTTGATTAAGCGCAAAGGCAACAAGCCCGGTGGTGTTGCGATCCAGCCTATGCAAGGGTTTTATAAATTCTCTATCGCCACGCATTATCTCAGTAAGAGTTGGCTCGATTTCTGTAAGGATTGGCTTGTCCACTATCAAAACGTTGCCATCCTCGTAAATGATTTGCGGCATTTCACCCAAAAAGGAGCTTGGAATAAACGCCTCTACGCAATCACCAATGTCAAGCAAAACGTCACTTGACACACGCTTTCCATTAACCCTTGCTTCCTTTGCCTTAATCAGCTTTTTTACGTTGCTTATTGATATGGGCGCGCACTGCGAGAGTATCGCGGAAAGCATTACTCTCTCCTTTGCTTCTATCTTAACCTTCATACGCTTGCCGTGGGGCTGATTACTTATCGCTAAGCATCTTTTTTTCGAATTC
>SVHR01000076.1 GCA_015055705.1 Clostridiales bacterium
GTGCTTTTTGAGCAAGGCGATTACACTGCGGCGGGTGATGCCCGGCAAAATGCTACCGCGAAGCGCAGGAGTATAAACAACGCCATCCATAACGAAGAAGATGTTCATTGCGCCAACTTCTTCTACATAGCGATGGTACTTAGCATCAAGCCACATAGCCTGATCGTAGCCCTTCTTCTGTGCGGCCTCACCTGCCTTCATGCTTGCAGCGTAGTTACCGATAACCTTATGTCCACCGGTACCGCCAACAGCAGCACGAACATAGTTCTCTTCTACAAAAAGCTTAACGGGAGCCAAGCCGTTTGCGTAGTATGCGCCAACGGGGCTTACGATAACGTACATATAGTACGACTTGGAAGCGTGAACACCAAGCGCAGGCTCGGTAGCAATCATCGTGGGACGAATGTAAAGTGCAGTACCGGGCTCGGTGGGAATCCACTCCTCGTCGATGAAAATAAGCTGCTTGATTGCATCATAAACAAACTCTTTATCAAACGCAGGCATGCAAACTCTTTCAGCCGAGTCACACATTCTGTCAAGGTTGTCGTTAAGACGGAAAAGACGGATTTCGCCCTTATCGTTCTTGTACGCCTTTGCGCCCTCGAACACGCCCTGTGCATAATGCAAAACCGATGCCGACGGAGCGAGGTGCAAATCCTGCCACGGCTGGATACGAGCGTTCTTCCACTCGCCGTTCTCATACTCCATAATGAACATATGGTCGGTGAAGAATTTACCGAAGCCAAGCTTGCCGGACGGTTTTTCCTTTTTGTTTTCGGTCTTGATAATTTTAAGTTCCATTTTATTTTTCTCCTTTACGCTTTCGCGTTAGTCAATAATTTCTTTGTATTGCGGCTGATTTCTTTTTGCGTAATTCAGCCTTCCGCAAGATTTATCCACAAGCGGAGTTATGCTTCCGCCGGTAGGTATTACGTATTCAAACGACACATCCGCCGAGTAAACGGGATTTACCACACCGCTTATTCCGCTTATGCGCCTAAAGGTTGCAAAATCGGTACGACAGTCGTAAACGTCGCACATAACATACTCGATGCGCCTTGCCTTAGCGATAACGTCCGACGCGCCCTGCGAATAAGCCCGCGTCAGTCCGCCGGTGCCCAGCTTTACGCCGCCAAAGTAACGCACTACAGCTATCAAGCATTGTTTTAGACCGTTGCCCTTGATTACGTCCATGATGGGTGCGCCCGCAGTGCCGCCCGGCTCACCGTCGTCGCTGAACCTCGACATATTGCCAAGCTCGTCCCACACCGCCGCATAGCAAACGTGGGTAGCGTCGTGATAGGTTTTGCGTAAAGCCTTAAGCCTTTCGGCGACCTCCTCCTCGCTTTCGACGTGGTAAGCAAACGACATAAATTTAGAGCGCGAAACAACGAACTCCGAATAGCTGTCTGCTATAGTACTGTACCTCATTTGATTATAATTTTAATGTGCGACTTTTTGCCTTTATGCAAAACAAATTCATTTTTGTCGGTGAAATCCGCAACCGTTGCGCTTACTAAGCTAACCTTATCGTCGTTGATTTTTACGCCACCGCCCTCGATTACTCTGCGCGCTTCGCTTTTGGACGAAGTCGTTTTTGCAAGCACCAAAAGGTCTACGATAGTGGTTGCTCCCGTGATTTCAAGCTCAACCGTGGGCATTTCGCCGCCACCACCAAACGCACCCTGCGCCTGTGCCGCCGCCTTTTTTGCCTCCTCTTCGCCGTGAACGAGAGCCGTAACCTCGTAAGCAAGGCGCTTTTTGGCTTCGTTGATACGCTCATCCTTGTATTTGCAAAGCTCGGCAATTTCGTCAAGCTCAACAAAGGTCAAAAGCTTGAGGCATTCCTCTACCTTTACGTCCTCTACATTGCGGAAGTATTGATAGAACTCGTACGGCGTGGTTTTGTTTGCGTCAAGCCAAAGCGCACCCTTTGCCGTTTTGCCCATCTTTTTGCCCTCGGAATTTTCGAGAAGCGTAAACGTCATCGCATAAGCGTCTGCCGATTCCTTGCGTCTTATGAGATCTGCGCCTGCAAGCATATTGCTCCACTGGTCGTTGCCGCCCACCTGAAGCTTTACGCCATGCTGCTTGTACAGCATATAGAAGTCGTAGCCCTGCATAAGCATATAGTTGAATTCGAGGAAGCTGAGTCCCTTTTCCATACGAGCCTTGTAGCACTCGGCGGTAAGCATCTTGTTTACCGAAAAGTACGTACCTACCTCACGCAAAAAGCCTACGTAATTGAGCTTTGTAAGCCAGTCGGCATTGTTAAGCATAAGCGCGGCATTTTCGCCCTCGAAGCGAATAAAGCGCTTAAGCTGGTTTTTGAACGCCTCGCAGTTGTGAGCAATCGTTTCCTCGCTCATCATACTACGCATATCCGTTCTGCCCGATGGGTCACCGATCATGGCCGTGCCGCCGCCTATAAGCGCAATGGGCTTGTGACCCGCGCGTTGAAGGTGCGCCATCGCCATGATGGGAATATAGTGACCTATATGCAAGCTGTCTGCCGTCGGATCGAAGCCAACATAAAACGGAACGCTTTCGCTACCAAGCAGCTTGCGAAGGTCATCCTCGTATACGGTTTGCTTTATAAATCCTCTTTCGTACAGAGTATCTAAAACGTTTTTCATCAAAATTTATACTGCCTTATTTAAGTTTTGCGATTTCTGCCTTAAACATATCGCCAAGACGGTGAATACCCGTGTCGATACGATCGGGACTTGCGTTAGAGAAATTAAGACGCAAAGTATTAAGTCCGCTTCCATCAGCAAAGAATACCTGACCTTGAATGTACGCTACGTCATGCTTGATTGCCTCGGGAGCAAGCTCTACAGTGTTGATGGGAGCATTGAATTCACCCCAAATGAACAAGCCACCCTCTGCGTTGATATAGCTGTATTCCTCTGGCATGTACTTGTTGATTGCATCAATCATAGCGTTTTTGCGTTCTCTGTAGATGGGCAAGCTCTTTTCGATATTCGGGAAAAGATAGCCACGGCGGAGATATTCGCTTACGATAAGCTGCGAAAGGTTGGAGGTGGATACGTCCACGCCCTGCTTGCAAATGGTAAGCTTGCGGATAACCTCCTTAGAGCCTACAGCTACTGCAACACGGAGTCCGGGTGCAAGAACCTTAGAGAAGCTGGTTACGTACACTACGTTGCCGTGGGTATCGAAGCTCTTAAGTGCAGGAACAGGCTCGCCCTCGAAGCGAAGCTTGCCGTACGGATCGTCCTCGATAACCATTACGTTGTACTTTGCCGTAATCGATGCGATTTCCTTGCGGTTTGCTACCGAATATACCTTACCGGTGGGGTTAGAGAATGTCGGTACGATGTACAGCATTTTGGGCTTATATTGAATGATTTTATTTTCCAAATCCTCGATATCAAGACCGTTTTTATCCGAATTTACACCTACGATTTTTGCCTGATACGACTGGAATATTTGCAAAGCAGTAAGGTATGTAGGATTCTCTACCAAAACCACGTCGCCCTTATCAAGGAAGGTCTTGCTCATAAGGTCAAGGCCTTGCTGGCCGCCGCTTATTACAAGAGTCTGGTCAAGCTCGATATTCTCGATACCCGAGGTCTTTACGTATTCGATGCATTGCTCTCTAAGGGGAACGAAGCCCTCGGTAGTGCCGTACTGCAATGCTGCCGTTGCCTTACCCTCTGCAAGAAGCTCGTGAGCAATTTCCTGAACTTCCTTTTGGGGAAGACACTGAGTCGCGGGAAATCCGCCTGCAAAAGAAATAATTTCGGGTCTGGTCAAAAGCTTGAGAATTTCTCTCGTTGCAGAACCGTTGAGTAGGCTCATTCTTTCGCTGTAATTGTAATCCATTATACTATCTCCTTACGCATATAATTGTAATCTTCGCACCTTGTGCGTTAATCCCTAATTAAACTATTTAGTCCTTTGCGATGAATATCAAGCCGACAGTACCCGGTCCGCAATGACATCCGATAACGGGTCCTATCTCATACTTCCTGATTTCAAGCTCCGGATAGCTTTCGCCGATAAGCTCGGCAGTAAAATCTCTATCCTCGTCAGAGTCGCCGCTTATTATGCAAACAGGATACGAGGTATCAATGTTGTCCTTACCCATATAGCCGATCAGCGTATTAATCGCTTTTTTTCTACCCTTTTGCGAGGGAAGACTGACAAGCTGACCATCGCTTACCGTAATTACCGGCTTAATGCCAAACAACGTTCCAATACCTGCCTTAAACGAGGTAAGTCTACCACCTCTCTTAAGATACACGAGGTCGTCTACTGTAAAGTAAATACGAACCCTCTCCCGGAATTTCTCTACAAATTTAACAACCTCTTCGTCCGAAGCGCCGCTATTGTGAAGCTTTGCCGCATAATAAACGGTTATACCTGCGCCCAGGCTTATGCTGCACGTATCCACAACCGTGCATTTGCGG
>SVHR01000077.1 GCA_015055705.1 Clostridiales bacterium
GTGTCCTCACCTGCCACACAGCCGAGAACGGTAGAATCACGCATTTTGTCAAGCATATCGCCGGTTGCATTAGCACAGCCGGGCAATGTCTTGATTACAAGAATATTGCACGCAACGTCAACGGACAAAACAGCAAGCTTGAAAATTCGCTTAATGCGCTCGTTTACCGAGTCCACGCCTGCCGCAATATACCTCGTTTTGACAAGACCAAGCTCTTTTATATCGCGCGAAATGGTTGCTTGAGTAACATTGTAGTTCAGCTTTTTCAGCTCGTAAGCAAGCTCGTCCTGCGTTTCGATATTCTTGGTAGAAATCAGCTCGAGAATTTTTATTTGTCTTTCGTTTCGTTCCATTGTTATCTCCGTTAGTTTTCGGTAAGTCCCCAAATATTAAGCTTAGAAAGCAGCGCGCTGTAAAAATTGCTACCTTTTAGGCGAACAAAGCACAGCGTCATATCCGACTTATAAAATCTTACGTCCTCATTTAGACCGATACGTACTGTTTCGACACCGTCAATTATAAGCATTGCGTCCTCGTACGCACGGCAAACCGATATGTCTACCACCTCGTCTCCGCTGACGATTATGGGACGGGTATGAAGCGAATGTGAGTTGATGGGCGTAAGTCCGATTGCATTTACCTTGGGACTCATAATCGCACCGCCTGCCGAAAGCGAATATGCCGTAGACCCTGTGGGCGTACAAACGATAAAGCCGTCGCATGCGTACTTGTCCACAAGCTGATTTTCGATCTTTACGTCAACCGTAATCATCTTGGTGTCACCCCTATACACAATAGCCTCGTTTAGCGCGTAAAAAATTTCGCCCTTGCAGTTGGCGCAAAGCAAAGCACGCTCGTCAATATCGTACTCGCCGCGCTTGATTATCCCAACCAGCTGCTCCAAATTACTCGGCTCGACCTCTGCCATAAAGCCTACCGTGCCCTTGTTGACGCCAAGAATAGGCACCTTGTTTTCGGCACAGCGCCTACCGACTGCAAGAATCGTTCCGTCGCCGCCTACTGTAATGAGCATTTCGAGAGTGGGAAAAACAGCGTCGTCATAAACCTTGCACGACGGATAATGCTCCTTTAGAAGCGGATCGATATAATACTCGATTTCAGCCTTGTCAAGAATACCTATTACGCCGTTTGTTACCGCAAGGTCACTGTCCTTATATAAATTTGTATAAATTCCAATCGCCATTATGATGCCCCCACGTAGATTATACTATATATTTTTTGTGTTTTCAAGCAAAAGTAACTCTGTATCCACTATTTTTTGTACGTTCGCCACGGTCAAGCCCGACTGCTCGAACATTTTTTGCGTGCTTCGCGTATCGCAAAACTCGTTTTTGTGGCCGATGCACACAACCTTGTTTTTGCCGCTGAGATAATTTTTTACCGCCTCACCAAAGCCACCGTGCAAAACGTTGTCCTCAAGCGTTATTACCGTACCGCTGAGCAGATCCAACAGTTGACTGTCAAGCGGCTTGATAAATCGTGCGTTGATAATGTTTGCCCCTTTGATTTCCTTAGCAATTTCGTTCGTTTTTCCTACCGCGAGAACAGTTACCGCTGACCCCTCGTCACGCAAAACCTCCCACTCACCAAGGTGAATCTCGTCGCAAACGGATATTTCTTGTCTATAGGACTTTGCGTACCTTATCGCCATGGGCTTATCCAGCTTTGCCGCAAATTTTATTAAGGCGGCAAGCTCCCGTCCGTCCTTAGGCGAGGCAATCGTAAGATTGGGTATAAGCGACAAATAGCTAAGGTCAAAAATTCCTTGGTGCGTTACGCCGTCCGCCCCCACTGCGCCTGCTCGGTCAATCAGAAAGGTTACGGGCAGCTCGTTGAGGCACACGTCGTGCAAAACCTGATCGAACCCCCTTTGCAGGAAGGTGGAATAAACTCCAAAAAACGGCTTTACTCCCATTCTTGCAAGACCTGCCGATAGCGACACGGCGTGCTGCTCGGCTATCGCCACGTCAAAGAACTTGGACGGATACCTCTTTGCAAAGTCGCCAAAGCACAGTCCGTCCGTCATAGCTGCCGTTATTACCGCCACGTTTTGGTCTTTAGCAAGCTCGCACAAGGTATCCCCAGCCACCTTGGACATAGAAAGGTGCTTGTCGCCACCTTGAGGTGATATTCCGTGATAAGCGTCCGGATGAAGCTCGGCCTCCGCCATCCCCTTACCCTTTTTGGTAAGCAGATGAATAATAGCAGGTCCGTTTGATTCCTTAGCAAGTGACAGCGCACTGACCATGTCACCAATATCGTGACCATCGTACGGGCCGTAATATTTAAGCCCAAACCTCTCAAAAAACTTGTTGCCCATTACGCTTGATTTGAACTTGTTTTTTGCACTCGTTGCAAGTCTAAGCAAGGGTCTTCCCACAAAAGGCAATCCTGCAATATCTCTTTTTATATCTGTTTTTATGTCAATAAATTTTTTGTTGACACGAAGCTTGTTGAAGTATTTGCTCATTGCGCCCACGTTTCGGCTGATGGACATTTTGTTATCGTTAAGAATAATAACGAGCCTTGTGGGACGGTCGCCAAGGTCGTTGAGCGCCTCGTAAATTTCACCGCTTGTAAACGCTCCGTCACCGATTACCGCAACGATATTTTCGGTGCCGCCAAGCATATCTCGCGCTCGACTTAGTCCCATTGCCATAGACAGCGAGGTTCCGCTGTGACCTGTAACAAACGGGTCGTACTCACTCTCTCTGACGGATGGGAATCCGCTTGCACCGCCGTCCGTGCGAAGGCTCTCCATCGCTTCGCCTCTGCCCGAAATAAACTTATGCGCGTACGTCTGGTGACCCACGTCCCAAACAACCTTATCATGCGGCATATTCATTACGTAATGAAGCGCAACGGTAAGCTCCACAGCGCCGAGATTGGACGCAAGATGTCCACCGTTTTTGGTTGTAACTGCAATAATGCGCTCTCTTAAATATTCCGAATAGCCGCTAAGCTCCGAAATACTCAAGTTTTTGATATTTGTGCTGTTTATTGCAGAATAATCCATGTTTTATTCCTTTCTGCCTGCCGCGGCAAGCGCTAATTCAATAAAGAAGGTGTCTTTTATGTCTGACATAACAAGCGCGTCTATGGCCTTTTGGGTGCATTCTTTTACCTGCTCTACCGCTTTTTCTACGCCAAAACAGCCCACATACGATTTTTCGGTTACGCCACCCTTTTCCTCTATATCCATAAGATCATCGTAAACCTGAAAGGCAAAACCAAAGTTGAAGCAATATTCCTTTAGCCCATTTATTTGCTTTTGACTAAGACCTGCAAGCACGGCTCCGCTAAGCACCGAAGCCCAAATAAGGTAACTCGTTTTTTTGCTATAAATATCCTCTACGTTAGCTCTAAAGTCAAGCGTGTTAAGCTCGTTTGCCTGACCGCCGATTACGCCCGCTCCGCCCGTAAGACACGAAAATTCATAAGCCGCTTTTGCCGCCATAGGATGAACGGTTGCCGCCTTAAGCATAAGGGTAAAGGCAAGATTCAAAAGTGCGTCCCCAACCAGCAGGGCGTTTGCCTCGCCAAACATTTTGTGGCAAGTGGGCTTTCCTCTGCGCAGGTCATCGTTATCCATACACGGTAAATCGTCGTGCACCAAGGTGTATTGGTGCAAGCACTCTATCGCCACCGCAAAGCTCTTGATTTCCTCTGAAATTTGCTTGCCGCCAAGCATATATGCATGCAAAAACATTATAGGACGAAGGCGTTTGCCGCCGCACGAAAAAACGTACTTTACCGCAGAATAAAGCGGCTCGTCAAAGCCTGCTTTATCTATCGCCTCGTCTATCCACGATTGTATAACTTCCCTATTCATCAAGTAACGTATCCATATCAGCTTTTATTTGGTTAAGCTTGCCCTTGTATTCCTGTAGCTGAGCCATACATTCCTTGGTAATGCGAACGCCTTGCTCAAAAAGCTTAAGACCATCTTCAAGCGAAACACCGCTTTCCATCCTTTGAGTAAGCTCGTTAAGCTCGTTTAATTTCTGCTCTATATCCATATTTACTCCTTATCCGTCACCTTTACTGTTGCCGCGCCACCAAGCATAACAAGCCTTAGGCTGTCGCCCACCTCGATTTCCTTTGCAGAGGATATGCTTTTGCCGTCCTTTATAACCTTTGCGTATCCATCCGAAAGAATCTTTAGAGGACTGGTCTTATCAAGAACGGTAGAAGCCAGCTTTAGCCGATTTTCCGCTTCGAGCATTGCTTGCTGTGCCCCCGTGTTTAGCTTACTTAACGCGCCTATATACGTATTTTGAATTTGCGTTACTTGGCTATCGGCCACTTTTTGCATTCTTGCCGCATACGACGAAAGAAGCGTTTTGGTCTTTGCCGCCGATGAAACAAGTGAAAGCATAAGCTGAGACACCGAGC
>SVHR01000078.1 GCA_015055705.1 Clostridiales bacterium
GTAAAATAAAATATGCGTGTTATCCGTTGAAGGGACAACACGCATATTTTTGCAGCATTTGTCTATTAGATAGTATTTACTATTTTACTCTTTCCATGTAGGTTCCGGTGCGGGTATCTACGCGGATCTTTTCGCCCTGGTTTACGAAAAGCGGAATCTGAATACTGGTGCCGGTTTCGAGCTTTGCGGGCTTGTTGCCTGCCTTGGACGTATCGCCCTGAATGCCCGGTTCTGCTTCGGCAACTATAAGCTCTACAAAGTTGGGAGCTTCTACGCTGAATGCAGAGCCCTTGTAGAATTGCACGGTAGCCATCATTTCTTCCTTAATGTATTTGAGCGCTTCGGCACAAACATCGTAGTTGAGGGGAACCATCTCGAAGGACTCCATATCCATAAAGTAGTAAAGGTCGCCATCGTTGTACGAATACTGCATTTCCTTACGCTCGATGTGCGCAAGGGGGTACTTATCCGACGGGTTGAAGGTCTGCTCGAGAACCTGTCCCGTGATAACGTTCTTAATCTTAGCCCTTACGAATGCTGCGCCTTTGCCCGGCTTTACGTGCTGGAAATCTACGATAACGTAAACCTTACCGTCTATTTCGAGTGTAATACCTTTTCTGAAATCTCCTGCTTCTATCATAATTTCCTCCTTAGAGATTGATATTTTTATCAAAATTAGTCAAATTTAGTATGCCGTCTTCTTTTACGACGATTATGTCCTCTATTCTTACGCCGCCAAAGCCGTCAATATAAACGCCCGGCTCGACTGTGATAATCATATTGGGCTGAAGCGTAACGCTTTCGTCGTATTGTACGCGGGGAAGCTCGTGAATTTCTAGCCCTACGCCGTGACCCGCAGGATGGCCGAAGACCTTGCCATATCCGTGCGAAATAATGTATTCTCGCGCATACGAGTCAGCTTCGTGACAGCTGATGCCTGCGCGAATGTTTTGCAAGGCGTAATTTTGAGCCTCCAAAACTACGTTATGAATCTCTGCTATCCTTTCGCCGGGCTGACCTACGCAAAACGTCCTGGTCATATCCGAGCAATAGCCGTCCACCTTGGCACCCATATCAATAAGCACCATATCGTTTTTTTCCAGCTTACGCTTGCCGGTACGGTAATGAGGAATCGCGCTGTTTTCGCCAAATGCTACGATGGGATCAAAAGCCTTGTCCTCAGCGCCAAGCATCAGCATTTCGTACAAAATATTTGCGGCAACCTCGCGCTCGGTTACACCCGGCTTAATCATTGGCACAACCTTACCAAGGGCTTTTTGCGCTATCATTTGAGCGGCGGCAATCTTTTGGATTTCCTCCTCGCTCTTTATCGCACGCATCTGAGCAATATAGGCAGAGGCAGGCTCGAAACGGAATGCCGAGCAAGCGCTGTAAAGACGCTGGAACTTTTCGACCGAAAGCGACTTGTCCTCGTAGCCTACCACCTCGGCATTAAGCCTTGTAAGCTGCTCATTAATTTTTTCGTACAATGCTTCGGGCTTTATGCAAATTACTTCCCAGTCCTCAAGCACCTTGCTTACGTAGCCGTAATAACGAAAGTCCGTGATGAAAATTCTGGTGTCTTCGTGTATGATAACACAGCCAAACGTGGTATTTACTTTAGAAAAATATTGGCGATTTACGCTTGAAAGTATAACCAGCGTATCCGTATTACTACCGTTCATATCCACTCCTTTTTTTCACTACCGAATAAGTATACCATAAATTTTGCAATTAGTAAACCTTTTTGTGACAGTTTTTCATAAATATTGCATCTTCTGCCATGGTAGAATCGGATTCGCACACGATATACGGCGTAAGACCGTACTCGTCAATCACCTCGGCAAGCGGCTGATACTCCGGTCCGTACTTGTCGTCGGCAAAGGTAAGATGCTTTATTTCGCCCGATGCACCGTACATAATCTTAGAAAAATGTACGTGCATATTCTTTGTCTTATATTCGCCCAGCTTGTTTAAGGTGAAGTCTATGATTTTTTTGTAATCCTCTTTTGTCACCAAGCCGCCCTTAGTGTAGCTGTTGATGTGACCGAAATCAAAGCACGGAATAAGCCTTTCGTCACACGTGCAAAAATCCACAACCTCCTCTACCGTACCTATTTGCCTGATTTTGCCCATGGTTTCGGCGGCAAGCAAAAAGTCGCCCTCGAGGTTACTCATCATAGCCTCAATATTTTGTTTAGCAAGCCTTACCGCTGCATCGCGCGTAAGCTTTCCGCACGAAGCAGGATGAAAGACGACGCGTCTACCGCCCATCTTTTTTACAGCCGAGATTGACTGGACTATGTACTCAACCGATTTTTGTATCATTTCGGGCGAGGGATTGGCAAAGTTGGTGTAGTACGGCGCGTGTGCGCTGATTTCGATATCGTGCGCCGCAAACTCTTCCTTTATTTTTTGCGCCGTGGCGTCACTCATGGATACGCCTCTGCCAAAAGAATATTCGAATGCGTTTAGCCCGCGCACCGACAGCCAAGCCGCCGCCTCGTAGGTGTGCTTGTGCCCCTCGTCATAAAACGATTGCGAATTGCCCGACGGTCCTATCCTTAGCATAATGCCTCCCTTACGTCCTTTTGTATTTGTTTGTTCAGCTCGTTTCCGTCCGCAAATTTTATTATGGGTCGGAGATATTTTATAAACCTTACGGTAAGCTCCTTGCCGTACAGGTCACCGCTGAAATCTATCAGCATAGGCTCGATAGTAACCGAGCTTTCGTCAAACGTCGGCTTTGTGCCTACGTTGGTCACCGCCACATATTGCTTACCGTCAAACGAAACAAGCGTCTTATATACGCCCTCTTTTGGCAAAAAGCCGCCGTAGCTTACATTTGCCGTGGGATAACCAAAAGTCCGACCTACACCTCGCCCCTTTACCACCTTGCCGCGAACAAAGAACGGCTCGCCAAGCAGACTGTTTGCCCTATCTAACTCTCCCAACAAAAGGCTTTCCTTTATCCACGTGGTAGATACCTTTTTGCCATCTACCGTGTATGGCGGCAAAACTTCACAACGTATGCCCTTTTTTGATGCATACAGTGCCAAATCGCTTGCATTACATTCTGCGTTTACGCCAAACGAATAATCATATCCGCAGAAAAACGCTCCTATATCAAATTTCGAGGTAAGCTCATCTAAAAACTCTATTCCTCTCTTTGCCATAAACTTACGGTCAAAAGCGTCGGCAATAATCATCTCGGCTCCGTTTTTTGTAAGCAACTCCTTCCGCTCGTCAAAGCCGTACAATTGCTTCGTCCCAAAAAACTCACCAATATCGCTAGAAAAGGTATGCACCGCGGCAGTCATTCCGCTACGCGCCGCGTATTCTGCGTTTGCCTTAAGAAGCTGTCTGTGCCCGATATGGACGCTATCAAAAAATCCTAATGCAACTGAAATTTTCATGCTTCCCTCATGTACGTCTTTATTGCAAGCAAGCCGTCCGATATTTCGCCGAGTCCAAACAGCTCGCCCTTGCAAAATACAAGTCGTTTGCCCTCGCCGTCCATCTTGATTTTTACGCCGTTGGATACCTTTACGTAATGCTCGTCGCTTAGATCAAGGCGCTCTATTTCGGGCAACGCGTCTTGCACCGAAAGCAGCTTTTGTTCCGAAAGGTCATCAAGCGTAACGCAATTTTCTATTCTGAACGAGCCGCAACGTATCCTTTTGATTGCTGTCATTATGGCGTAAGTACCCAGCCTATAAGCAAGGTCGCGGCAAAGACTGCGAATGTACGTTCCGCTTGAGCAATGCACTCTGACGGTTATTTTGTTGCCGTCCATCGAGAGTAGCTTGTAGTCAAAAACCTCAACGCTACACGCCTTTAGCCGCACGTCCTTACCTTGACGGGCAAGGTCGTAAGCCTTTTGTCCATCAATCTTTTTTGCCGAATAAGCAGGCGGAATTTGACTCAGTTTGCCGACAAACTCCTTTATCGCTTCCTTAATTTCGGTTTCGCTTGGAATTCTGCCGCCCGAAGCTATAACCTCACCCTCGCCGTCGAGAGTGTCGCGCTCCTCGCCAAAGGTAAACTCTGCCTCGTAAACCTTATCCTTAGACAGATAATAATCAAAAGGCGGGTCGCCTT
>SVHR01000079.1 GCA_015055705.1 Clostridiales bacterium
ATCGCTAAGCATCTTTTTTTCGAATTCGTTGATAAACTGCGTGAACGTCGACAAATCTCTAAATTGACGGTACACGGAAGCGAATCTTATGTATGCAACCTGGTCAAGCTCCTTAAGCTCAGCCATAACGAGCTCACCGATTTTGTACGAGGATATCTCTTGCTCCATCATATTGGTAATTTGCTTTTCGACCGACGAAACGAGAGCGTTTATATCGCTTGCCGATACCGGACGCTTTTCGCAAGCACGAATAACTCCCGCTTCGATTTTAGCTCTATCAAAAGGCTGACGAGTCCCATCATTTTTTATCACCAAAATAGGGGTCGTTTCTATAACCTCATACGTGGTAAATCTTCTTCCGCAGCTAAGACATTCTCTGCGACGGCGAATCTTACTAAAGTCGTCAGTCGCTCGACTGTCGATTACCTTACTTTCTACATCTCCACAAAAGATACACTTCATAATAACTCCTTGTTACTATATATTGTATCATATTAGATGCCGAAAAGTCAATTATTTAGTGACAAATCACCGCAAAAAGTTGGTTATTGCTCCGTCTATATTGGATTATTATCGATATAAACCGAGCCGCGCTTTTTCCATCTGCTATCGCAATCAAACAACATACACTTATCGCACCTTCCGTCACAGTCGGGTGTGTCATGTGAGCCCTGTTTGTCTTCTTCCAAATGCGATCGATTACAGCGCGAATTATTATGCTCGTCGTCACATTGTTGAGGTGGCATACGACAATCTGCGCGGCTACTTCGGCGGTCGAAGCCTGACTCGATATCCACCAAAATAATATCCTCGCCTATCGTTTTTATATTGCTGTAAGGAATATATACCTCTTGGCTACGAATAAACAGCATCTTTCTACCGTACGGTGCAACTATTCCCTTAACCTTACCCGATGGCGAAAATACAAGATCGATAATTCGACCAAGTTTTCTGCCATCGCCTATACACACTATATCCTTTTGCTTTAATTCGCTAAACGAAAGCTCTCTGATTTCCGACATTATACACCTCTGACTACACGTATATATATGCGCTGTTTCGACAAAAATTGCAAGCTTATTGACTGCCAAAGGATAAAATACTCCGCTTATGCCAAAAATAAGTGCGGAGGTAAATATGAACAGCAGAGTAGAAATTTGCGGCATAGATACGTCAACGCTACCAAAGCTAAGCCATACCGAAAGCATAGAATTACTAAAAAAAGCTCATAGCGGTGACGAAAACGCCAGAGAACAATTTTTGACAGCCAACCTTAGACTGGTGCTTAGCATCGTCCAAAGATTTGCCGGCAAAAAGGAAAACATCGACGATATTTTTCAAGTGGGTTGCATAGGACTTATAAAAGCAACAGAAAACTTTGATACCTCACTTAACCTACGCTTTTCCACCTACGCCGTGCCTATGATTATAGGCGAAATCAAACGCTTTTTGCGTGACAGCTCTCACGTACGCATAAGCCGTTCGGTACGTGATACTGCCTACAAGGCTTTACAGGCGCGGCAGGAAATCGAAAGCGCAAATAACTGTGAGGCTACCTACGAGCAAATAGCCGCTATGTTAGATATTCCGTATCGCAGTGTGGTTTATGCTATGGACGCAATCAGCGACCCCGTTTCGCTATTTGACCCAATATACCACGACGGCGGCGAAACGGTTATGATCATGGACCAAATTTCGGACGCAAAAAACACCGACGAAAATTGGCTGACAAGCGTATCCATCGAGGAAGCTATAGCCAAGCTTAGTGAACGCGAACGTCAAATAATAAATCTACGATTTTTTGAAGGCAAAACACAGGTCGAGGTTTCACAAGAGGTAGGCATATCTCAAGCACAGGTAAGCCGTCTTGAAAAATCTGCCCTATCCTCGGTAAAAAAGAACATCAGCTAAAAAGCAAGCACCCTAAGATGGGTGCTTGCTTTTTTACAGCGCTTTTGCTATTTCCTTTTTAAGTCTAAATATTATTTTCTTTTCTAATCGTGATATGTACGACTGTGATATTCCCAGCATATCCGCAACTTCCTTTTGCGTTTTTTCCTCGCTTCCAAGCAAGCCGAATCGTAACTTCATAATAAGCTTTTCTCTTTTTGACAGCTTGCTAAGCGCTTCCCACAAAAGCTGCTTTTCTACCTTATTTTCGATATTTTTACTCACTAAATCGGCATCTGTACCAAGTATGTCAGACATAAGTAGCTCATTTCCCTCCCAATCTACGTTTAGCGGCTCGTCAAGTGACACTTCACTCTTGATTTTTGACATGCGACGTAAACACATTAAAATCTCATTTTCGATACATCTTGATGCGTAAGTCGCCAGCTTAATATTTTTGGATGCGTCAAACGATCCAACCGCCTTAATCAGTCCTATAGTACCTACTGAAATAAGATCCTCGGTATCTACTCCAGTGTTTTCGAACTTGCGTGCAATATAAACAACGAGGCGCAAATTACGCTCGACCAAAACAGTTTTGGCATCGGTGTCGCCACGAACAAGGCGCTGCAAAGTAGCGCATTCTTCGTCGGCCGTAAGCGGCATAGGTAAAGCCTCAGACGTGGTAATGTAATAAAGCACATTGTCCCGTTTGAATCCTCTAAGCCATTTTTTGATTCTTTCTAAAAGCCTCATAATATCCTCTCCTTCCCCAACACACTCAAAGGCAAAATTGCCTCGTAATCACGGTGCTTTACATCGCTTATACCAACTTGTACATCCATAAATATATGCTCGTCCTTACTCAAATATAATTGCATTTTTGCGTCGAATAAAATTATTTTTTTGTTGCCCGAAGCGGTGTGAATATCCATTGAATTATCTTTTTCCGTAAGCACATTAAAAAATCTGCTTCCAAGTAATTCAAGCGCGGTAACAGAGTTTATAAAAACCACATCACGCTCCGCCTTTACGCTGTTGCCTGTATCTATAAGCCCGCGTATCTTTATTGAATTTTGCCCTGTGTGTAACCTTATTTCGTATATATAATTTTGACGCAACCTATGAGCGTTCAACCTTGCCAAAATCTTACCTGCTATAAAGAAAAGAATAATCGGCGGAATAAAAAACAAGCTTAACGGTAGCTCGCTGATAGGATGCGTCAGAGCCTTACACGCATCGCCGTAAACTGCAAAGCCAAGCATAAACTGAACTCCGCCCACCAATGCGGTGGACAGCAAAAATACAGACGAGCGCAAAAAAAATTTAGGAAGCTTAATGTAAAGTATAACGCACATCAATCCGCAAAGCCCTATCTTGACGGCAACCGCCCAAAAAGTGCTTTTGATAAACGGATAGAATACTGCAACCGCAGTTGCAACAGCTGTCGCGGATAAGCATCTGCCTATTCTCGCTCCTTCCCTCATTATTTTGTAGCTTATATAACAAATAAGAAGAGTAAAGACGAAATTATCCAAAATCACATACTCTATGTACACACTCATGGTTACACTATAATGCCTTTTTTGGGGCGAAAAACACAAGGTACTGCCGAAAAAGAACAAAAAAAGAACAAGCACTTTTTGATATGCACCTCCTAAAGTGTCTAACTTTTGGGGTGCATATCATTTTCGTACTTGTTCTTGGTTTTTTATCTAAATTATTTATTTTTTCTCGTTAAGTCTTTTTAGGAACTCCGGCATATCGTCATCTACAGCAACTCTGGACGCACCATACGTCTTACCCATTCTTTGCGGTTCTACTACGGGTGCTTGGGGTGCGCTTTGCGCAGGCGGCACTGCAACCGGGGGAACAGGAGGCTGAACGGGCTGCGGAGCTGCATACGGATTGCGAAGCTGAGGCTGCTGCGGCTGAGCAGGCTCTTGCTGCGGCTGAGCTAAAGCTTGTCCGCCAAAAATACCAAGGCGAGCTTTTTCGGGCTTATCCACCTGCTGTGGCATCGGCTTTAAGGCAGGCGCAGTTTCGAATCCCGTTGCGATAACGGTAACGATGATCTCGTCCTCAAGGGATTCTCTTACATCCGAGCCAAAGATAATATTAGCGTCCTTATGAGCCACCTGCTTTACAAGGTCAACTGCCTCATTTAC
>SVHR01000005.1 GCA_015055705.1 Clostridiales bacterium
TCCGATCTTCGTGGGCGGCTACGTTGATGGCAGTATTCCGGACTACCAGGTGTCCGCACTCCTTATGGCAATTTACTTTGTAGGTATGAGCGAGCGTGAAACGGCGACTCTTACTTTTGCCGTGCGTGATTCGGGTGCTACGCTGCAGGGGCTTGACGTCGGCGGCGTTCGTGCCGACAAGCATTCGACGGGCGGCGTGGGCGACAAAACCAGCCTTGCGGTAATGCCCATCGTTGCGGCTTGCGGCGTAAGAGTAGCCAAAATGAGTGGCAGAGGACTTGGGCATACGGGCGGCACGGTGGATAAGCTGGAGGCAATCGAGGGCTTTGACACCGCGCTTTCGGCAGAAAAATTCGCTGACGTTGTAAAAAAGGTGGGCGTAGCTATCGTAGGGCAAAGTGCAACGCTTGCTCCTGCCGACAAGCTGCTTTACGCGCTCCGTGACGTTACCGCAACGGTGGACAGCATTCCGCTTATAGCGTCCAGCATTATGGGCAAAAAGCTTGCCGCTTGCGACGACTGCATAGTTCTCGACGTTAAGTGCGGAAGCGGCGCTTTTATGAAAACGGTAGAGGACGCAAAACGCCTTGCCGCCGCAATGGTAGATATAGGCAAGCGTGCGGGCAAAAAAATCTCCGCGCTTATTACCGATATGGATATTCCGCTGGGGGCTACGGTTGGCAACAGCCTTGAGGTGGTGGAGGCAATAGACGTGCTTAAGGGCAGTGCGCCTGAGGATTTAACCGAGCTTTGCCTTGCTCTTAGTGCCGAAATTTTGTGGCTGTGTGGGCTTGGCAGTAGATCAGAATGTGAAGAAATGGCAAAGCAAGCCGTAGTAAGCGGACGTGCGTTAGACACCCTCGCCGCCATGGTCGAGGCGCAGGGCGGAAACAAAAAATGGATATACGATACCTCGTTTTTCCCGCGCGCAAGGTTTACAAAAGAGGTGCTTGCACCTAAAAGCGGCTTTATATCAAGCGTAAACGCCGAGGAATACGGCGGCGTAAGCTTACTTCTTGGTGCCGGCAGAAGCAAGGTGGGCGAAAGCATCGACTGTGCGGCAGGAATCGTGCTTTACAAAAAGACGGGCGACTACGTAAATCAAGGCGAGGTAATGGCAGTGCTTCACTCAAGCCGCGAGTGCTTTGACGCCGCGGAGGCTAAGCTGCTTGCCGCAACCGTGATAGGAGATAAGCCCACAAAAAGGCCGCTTGTTTTGGATAGAGTGGAGTAGACGCTTGACCCCGAAATGCGGCTTGGTGCGTTTTGGGCAAAAGCAAAAAAAGGAGTAATTTTTTGGAAAATATAAAAGGAGTAATTTTTGATTTGGACGGCACGCTCTTTGACTCGCTGTGGGTTTGGGAGGAGGTCGATAGGCGATTTCTTGGTAAGCGCGGCTTCGAGGTGCCGCCCGATTATTCGCTTGCAATCAGCGCGATGAGCTATCGCGAAACGGCAGAGTACACGATAAGGCGTTTTGGTCTAAACGAGCAGCCCGAGCAGCTTATGCGAGAGTGGCTGGATTTAGCGCGCGAAATGTACGCAAGGGAGGTCAAGTTCAAGGACGGCGCAATCGAGTTTTTGCACGCGCTTAAAAAGAGGGGGCTCAAGCTGGGAATAGCCACCTCATCTACTGCCGATTTGTATATGCCGCTTCTAAAAAACACCGATACGTATCCGCTTTTTTCTACCATAATGGATACAAGCGGTATGCGCGGCAAGGACTATCCCGACGTTTATCTTGCCGCGGCAGGGGCTATGGGCTTGCAGCCGAGTGAGTGCGCGGTTTTCGAGGACGTAGAAACGGGGCTGAAAAGTGCTAAGCAAGGCGGCTTTGTTACCGTAGCAATCGTTGACAAGCATTTTTCGCCTCAGATGAAAGAAATTGCCCATTTTACAGCGGCAACCTACTCGCAATTGTTGGAGATTGTCGAGGCGAGGTAATCAAAATAAAATTTTGTTACTGCGCATACACTACCTATATGGTTTACGACAAGGTTTACGTGGCGGTGGTGATGATGGTGGACGAGGACGGCAGAGAGATTCCTCTTTTCGTTATTTACGAGGATAGGCGGTACGATATTGACAAGGTACTGGCAATCACCAAGGCTCCGCCAAAGCACGTTGCGGGTCTTGTTACCACAAGGTACGACTGCAAAATCGCAGGCAAAGCGGCTACCGTGTACCGCGAAGACGGCGGCAGGTGGTTTGTGGAGGTGGCACGGTAGTGTGCGCATCGGCGGCCTCTATAAGATAAAACGCAAAAAGCCGCGATAAAGCCGCCAAACGGCTTGCAAAAGGACAAATAATATAGTATAATATACTCAAATCTACTTGGAGGTAAATTTTTTTATGTATGCAAAGAATATCTGGAAGGATATAACCGAAGAAAAGAAGAAGGCGATTTTTGAGTTCGGCAAGGACTACATTGACTACTTGACCAAGGGCAAGACCGAAAGACTTGCCGCTGCCGAGACCGAAGCAATCGCAATCAAAAACGGCTTCGTTAAGGCCGAGGATGCAAAGGAGCTTAAGCCCGGCACCAAGGTTTACTTTACCAACATGAGCAAGAATATTGCTATGTACATAATCGGAAAGCGCCCCATCACCGAGGGTATCCGCATTTTGGGTGCGCACATCGACTCCCCGAGACTCGACCTCAAACAAAATCCGCTTTACGAGTCCAACGGCTTTGCTCTTTTGGACACTCACTACTATGGCGGCGTAAAGAAATATCAGTACGTTACCATTCCCCTTGCGCTTCGCGGCGTGGTTTGCAAAAAGGACGGCACCGTGGTTGACGTTAACATCGGTGACGACGAGGGCGATCCGGTTGTAGGTATCAGCGATCTTCTTATCCACCTTTCGGGTGACCAGATGAAGAAGACCGGCGACAAGCTTATCGAGGGCGAGGCACTTGACGTTACGGTTGGCTCCATTCCGCTTGAGGGCGAGGAAAAGGACGCCGTTAAGGCAAACGTGCTTAAGTTCCTTAAGGAAAAGTACGACATCGAGGAAGAGGATTTCCTTTCGGCAGAAATCGAGGTTGTGCCCGCAGGCCCGGCTCGAGACTACGGTCTTGACCGCAGCATGGTTGCAGGCTACGGACATGACGACAGGGTGTGCGCATACGCTTCGCTCCGTGCGATTTTGGACGTAGAGGTTCCCGAATACACCTCGTGCTGCATACTCGTTGACAAGGAGGAAATCGGCAGCGTTGGCGCAACCGGCGCACAGTCGCTCTTCTTCGAGAACACTATCGCTCACCTTCTTCAGGCAAGCGGCGACACCAACTACTTCTCGCTTAGAAAGGCTATGGAAAATTCGCGTATGCTTTCCAGCGACGTAAGCGCAGGCTTTGACCCCCTCTTCCCCGAGGTGAACGAAAGCAAGAACGCCGCTTACCTCAATAGAGGTATCGTGTTCAACAAGTACACCGGCCGTGGCGGTAAGGGTGGCTCCAACGACGCTAATCCCGAATACGTTGCTTGGGTTCGCAAGGTTATGGACGAGAACAACATTTACTTCCAGACCGCAGAGCTTGGCAAGGTTGACCAGGGCGGCGGCGGAACGATCGCTTACATTCTCGGCAACTACAACATGAACGTTATTGACGCAGGTATCTCCGTGCTTAATATGCACGCTCCGATGGAAATCGTAGCTAAGGCTGACGTGTACGAGGCGTATCTCGCTTACAGAGCGTTCCTCTTGGCGTAAAGAAATAGCAAAAATCAAAAGAAAGTACAAAAAACCCTCTTACGTAGCGTGATACTCTTAACGGAGTATTCACGCTACAACTAAGTTTGCCCTATGGGCAAGTGAAGTTTACTGTGTAAGTGAAGTTATCCTGCGGATTGTGAAGTTTTGCCTTTGGCAAAGTGGGCAAACTTAACTTCACTCGTGCGATAGCGCGAACTTCACTGCGAAGCAACTGCACTTTTGCGATAGTAAAAACTTCACTAACAGAAAAAAAGAGAGAACTTAGCAAAATGATATGCACCCCAAAAGTTAGACACTTTAGGAGGTGCATATCAAAACTGCTTTGTTCTCTCTTTCTGCTTGTTATAAGGGTTTGGTCCCCCATATTTGCGTTTTACTGGTCAAATGCGATGCTTGCACTTTATTCAAAATGAAAATTCTCCGCTTTAGGACCTCACCCGGTAAGAGGGTTTTTTTGCATAATGTGCTATTACAAGGGATTGGATTGTTTAGCGGATAATGCCCACTGCGCGGGAAGCCAATCTTCGATTGCCCACGAGATCTCGCCTACGGCGCCCTATTGGTTCGACTCGGGCTACGCCCTACGCGTGGGGATAACACGTGGGGTAATACGCCGCGCGCAAAAAGAGGCTATGCCTGCCCCCACTGTCATCCTAGAGCGAAGCGAAGGATCTAGTGGGGCGAAAAATAAGCTTCGTTCTTGCGCAACGACAGAACATTTAGCGTTCATCGCTCGCCGCGCCCATAGTCAAGCTTTGATTGTTGCAGCGCGGAATTGGCTTATTTGGCGGAAATATCGCTCGCCGCGCCCATAGTCAAGCTTTGATTGCGCTTTTGAGCGTTTGCTTTAATTTGCGCCTGTCTGTTTTTTTCGGCTGTGCGTTCGCGACTGATTCTTCTGCGGCGATTGCCTGCACGCAGTATTGCGCTATCATCATATTGGGTGGTTGGAACTTCGCCGAGCATAGCAAGGAAGTCCTCTTTTGTCATAAATTTAAGTCTATGACCCATTTTGTGCGTATCCTTGGCATAGGCGTATCTTGCCGACTCGGTGCCGTCGTATACAAATACGTTACTGCTTTCTACGCCCGAGGAGTACCTGCCGCCAAGCTCAAAAATTTTGGCAATGCGGTTGCGGGTAAGCGTAATGTCGCCAAGCTCCATTTCCTCATCAAAGCACACCACCTTACCCGAAAACGGCAACCCGTGTGCTTTGTTTTTGGTCAGCGACAGCAAAAATTCGTTGAGCAGTCGCTTTTTGGTTTTGGCGTTCGAGTAGTCAATTTCGGTATAAACGGTGTCGGTATAGCAGTTTTTTATTCCCGACCCTGTAATCTTGCCCGGCATAATGCCGTATTCTTCGACGAACTCGGCAAAGCTCTTGCCCTCGGCCTTAAGCAGTCCTTGAAGTACGCGAAGAGTAGCAACGGCGTCGTCCATCGAGCGATGCTCCAAAAATTCTATGCCAAACTCCTCTGCCGCGGCAGAAAGGGCGTAGTTGCGGTTCTCGCGCTTATGAATGCCGTACATAAGCTGCACGTCAAAAAACTCGTACCTTATGTGCGCAAGCTTGTACGTGCGAATGGCGTCGGCAAGGTAGTTGACGTCGTTGATAATCGAAAAGCCGATTACCGTAACATCATCATCAAAAAGTGCCCTGATGCGGTCGTAAACAAGAGGGAAGCGGGGCGCGGCACGAAAGACATCTTCGGTGTACGCAAGCTTGATTACCTTGCCAAAAAGTCGCTTATTAAACGGCTTGTTGGGGTTGACGATAATATCGTCCTGCTCAATTATATTAAAGTTTTCGTCGGCGATGCAGTAGCCAAAGCTGCATAGGCTGCCGTTTTTGCCGCCGTCACAGCTTTCTATATCATAGCAAAGGTATTTCATAAATCCCACTCCGCAATCGAATTAATAACCTTGTCCACCTTGATGCCGCTGCTTAGATATGCCGCCATATCCGTTTCGCCTGTTAAGGTCAGCACCGAGCGAATGCCGCTGTCTATGCCAAAGCGCATATCGGTGTACAGCCTGTCCCCCACCATAGCGGTGCGAGAGGGAGAGGCTCCCGTTCTACTAAGAATGCACTCCGCCATAACCTTGTGGGGCTTGCCGCAGATAAGGTGGGGTCTAATGCCCGTAGTGCCCTCGATTAGCAAAATCGTACTGCCAATGTCGGGCAAATATCCGTCCTCGCTCGGGCACGTCATGTCGGGGTGGGTGGCGATATAGTAGGCGCCGCCCGCAATAAGCTTGCAAGCCCGAACCAGCTTGTCGTAAGTCAGCGATTTGTCGTAGGTCAGTACAACGGTGTCGGGGTCTTCCTGGGTAACATTCACGCCGGCGCAGATAAATTCCTCGGTTACCTCGGGGGATGCCAAAAGATAAACCTTAGCCTTAGGCTTATTTGCCATAAGCCAGTCGGCGGTGGCGTTTGCCGAGGTATAAACGTTTTCCTCGGTCGCCTCGATTCCCAGCCTATTAAGCTTGTCCACATAATGCCTTCTCGTTGCCGAGGAGTTGTTGGTCAAAAAAATAACCTTGCCCTGCGCTTTCATTCGGGCAAGAGCCTCTTTAGCTCCGTCAATCAGCTTGCCGCCAAGATAGACGGTGCCGTCAAGGTCAAGTAAAAAACAGTCAATACAGTTTGTAAGCTTCATAATAATCATTGTAGCATTTATAAAAATAAAAGTCAACGCTTTGCAAAGTTTTGTGATATTTATCAAATACAATTGACAAAGCTTTTTTTATGTCGTATAATATGGACAAGTTCAAAAAATTTTTATAGGAGAAAGGATTATGGACATTAATTTTGGTCAAATAGTCAATAACGTTATTGACTGGTTTGCTACGACCGGCGTAAACGCTATCCTAAAAGTGGTCATTGCGCTTCTTATAATGTGGATATCGTTCAAGATTATCAACAGACTTACACGCAGACTCGAAAAGAGAATTCTTGCTAAGAAAAAGGCGGATAAGACGCTTACTATTACGCTTTTCTATGCAATGAGAATTGCGCTTAAGGTGCTTATCGTCGTTTGCCTTATCGGCTACGTAGGTATCGATACAAGCGGTATCGCGGCGCTTATCGCCTCTCTTGGTGTTGGCGTTGGTCTTGCCGTAAACGGCACGCTCAGCAACTTCGCCGGCGGCGTATTGCTTATACTCACCCGTCCGTTCAAGGTGGACGACTATATCGAGGCAGGCGGATACGAGGGTACTGTAGAGGATATTCATATCGTGTTCACCATAATTCGTACGGTAGACAACAAGCTTGTATACGTTCCCAACGGCACGCTTTCGACGTCCACCATCGTAAACTATACCGCAAAGGATTTGCGCCGTCTTGACCTTACGTTCTCTATTTCGAGAGCCGAGGACTTCAAGAAAGCCGAAAACGTAATTTTGGCTACGGCAAACGGTCACAATAAGGTTCTTAGCGACCCCATGGCTACCGCAAGAATAAGCGAGCATACCCTTAACGAGTGCAAAATTACGCTTAAGGCTTGGGTAAAGACGGACGATTACTGGGATGTATACTTTGACCTTCAGGAAGACATAAAGACCGCAATGGACGATTATGGCATTGTGGGCGCTGTAAGTCAGCTTGAAGTAAGAATGAAATAACCCCAATACACACAAAAGCAAAACACCTATTTACGCTTAGCGTGTTATCCTTAACGGAGAACACGCTAAAACTAAGTTTGCCATTTGGGCAAGTGAAGTTATCTTCGATAGTGAAGTTCACTTTGTGAGTGAAGTTTCGCCTGACGGCGAAGTGATGGGCAAACTTAACTTCACTTGTGTGTAGCAAAAACTTCACTGCGTAGCAACTTCACTTGTGCGATAGCAAAAACTTCACTAACAGAAAAAAGAGATAACATTTCGGATACGAACCTATTTGTTATCTCTTTCTGTTGTTATAAGGGTTTGGTCGTCCATTTGCGTTTGACTAGTCAAATGCGATGCTCGCACTTAATAGCACTTTTCAAATTCTCCGCTAAGAACATCACCCATTGTAAGTAGGTGTTTTTTGTTGCAAAAATAAACATACGTTGCTAAGAATTTTGTGCATATTTAATTGTCGGTCTATGGCTTGCGAGAAGAAAATTCCTCGCCGTTAATCAAAAAATCAATGGAAACGTCAAAGTAGCGCGACATCGTGCGTAGCATTTGTATATCAGGGTTGCGTCTGCCGTTTTCATAGTGCGACAGCGCTTCGCGAGTGATAGACAAGTCCATTGCCACCTTGAGTTGGCTGTATTTTTTCTTTTTCCGTATGAGTCGCAACCCAACACATCCCGATTCTTTTTCCATTGATACACCTTAGTCGGATATTTTAAGAGTTGACTTTATTTTACCAAAATGCTACAATTATTATGTTACGATTTGTTACATTGTTGTGATAGAATGAATTTATTAAAAGGAGAAAAGCTGTGAAAAAATTATTTATAGGCGTTTTGATTATAGTGTGTGCCATTTGTGCTGTGGCTTGTGTACCAAAGGAGCCTGCTGAGGCTCGTGTAAAGTTAAAAAGAGAAGGGTACGATGTGGAAATCTATCAAAAGGACGACGAAATAGAGAAGGCACTTTTCTTTTTTGATGTAGATACAAGCGGGGGTGTTGTCGATTGTTTTTGGCGCAGCAAAGGACTATGAGCAAGAGAGTGCATATGACTTCGTTTTGGTCGTTTATTGTGTAGATCGCAAGGCTGCAAAATATGTACAAAATGATTTTGATGTATTTATCCAACAAGACATTGAGAGGATTTTCAATTTGGGCGGTGGAGTTTGTGCGGATAACTTTTGCACTGTTAGAAAAGGCAAAATTGTTATTTTCGGGTGGCAAAACGCAGTAGAGTGTTTGACATGATTTGCAAAAATAAATATACGTTGCTAAGAATTTTGTGCTTTTACATAGATAAGACAATCCCGTAGTCGGCTACGTGCTCAGCTCCCTTATGCTATACGGAGCCTCTATAAGGATAAGTTTTTATTAGTTTCTGCGCAAGATAGGCTTATTTAGCAGACCAAACTCGCCGCGCCCAAAGCCAATCTTTGATTATTGCAGCGCGGAATTGGTTTGGTTGGTGTAAAAATACAATCGCGCCCAAAGCCAATCTTTGATTGTTGCAGCGCGGAATTGGTTTGGTTGGTGTAAAAATACAATCGCGCCCAAAACCAATCTTCGATTGTTTTTTGGGAAAAGGGCGTTTTATTTATTGACAACTGTCGCGCAAAATATTATAATAAGTGTTAGACTGATTAGGTTCAGCCAAGTGGAGGTTACATAACTATGAAAATGGACGCACTCGTAAAGAGACATGCAGAAAAAGGACTTTGGCTCGAGCAGGCGGAGGTCCCCGTAATCAAAGAGGGCGAGGCACTCGTTAAAATTCACAAAACCGCTATTTGCGGCACGGACGTTCACATTTACGAATGGAACCAGTGGGCGCAGGACACCATAAAGACTCCGATGATTATCGGTCATGAGTTCGTGGGCGAAATCGTAGAAATTAAGGGTGAAAGCCCGGTATTCAAGGTGGGCGACCTTGTAAGCGGCGAGGGTCATATCGTTTGCGGACATTGCCGCAACTGCATGGAGGGTCACAGACATTTGTGCCCCAACACTCGCGGTATCGGCGTTAATATTCAGGGAATTTTTGCAGAGTACGCGGCGATTCCGCTTACCAACCTTTGGAAGTGCGAAAAGGACATTCCCGAGGAAATGTATGCAATATTCGATCCGTTCGGCAACGCAACGCACACCGCGCTTGCATTCCCCGTTCTTGGCGAGGACGTTCTTATTACGGGCGCAGGCCCCATCGGCGTAATGGCGGCTGCAATCTGTAAGCACGCAGGTGCAAGACACGTCGTTATCACCAACCGTTCGGACTGGCGTCTTGACTTTGCTAAGGAGGTCGTTCCCGACGTAGTTACGGTAAACACCAAGACCACAAGCCTTAAGGACGTGCAAAAGCAGCTTGGCATGACCGAGGGCTTCACCGTAGGTCTTGAGATGAGTGGCAACGCAAACGCATTAAATCAAATGATCGACAATATGATAAACGGCGGCAAGATTGCACTCCTCGGACTTGGTATCGAGGGCGGCATCGCATGGGATAAGTTCATCTTTAAGGGACTTACCGTGCAGGGCATTTACGGCAGAAAGATGTTCGACACCTGGCGCCAAATGAGCGCAATGCTCCAAAGCGGCTTGGATATCAGCAAAATCATCACTCACCGCTTGCCGTACACCGAGTTCGAAAAGGGCTTTGAGCTTATGATGAGCAAAAAAAGCGGCAAAATAATTCTTGACTGGACCAAATAAGGAGAAACCTATGTACAAGACCACAAAAAATATTATGGAAGCAACCCTTGCCGATATCAAGGAGCAGGGACTTTGGAAGGAAGAGCGCGTTATCACCACCGAGCAGGCTAACGTAATTGACACGACTGCATCTAAGGGCGTGCTTAACTTCTGCGCAAACAACTATCTCGGACTTTCCAACAACAAAGAGGTTATCGCGGCAGCAAAGGCAAGCTACGACAGCTTCGGCTACGGCCTTAGCAGCGTTCGCTTCATTTGCGGCACCCAGAGCATTCATAAGGAGCTTGAGCGCAAGGTGAGCGAATTCCTTTCCACCGAGGACACCATTCTTTACAGCAGCTGCTTCGATGCAAACGGCGGCTTGTTCGAAACCATCACGACGGCTGAGGACGCAATTATTTCGGACGAGCTCAACCACGCAAGCATTATTGACGGCGTTAGACTTTCGAAGGCAAAGAGATACAGATACAAGAACAACGATATGGCTGACCTCGAGGCTCAGCTTATCGCAGCAGATAAGGACGGTGCAAGACAAAAGGTTATCGTAACCGACGGCGTGTTCTCGATGGACGGCATTATCGCAGACCTTAAGGGAATTTGCGACCTCGCCGACAAGTACGACGCGCTCGTAGTGGTTGACGACAGCCACGCAACCGGCTTTGTAGGCAAGACGGGCAGAGGCAGCTTTGAGCACTGCGACGTTAAGGGCAGAGTAGATATTATCACCGGCACGTTCGGTAAGGCACTTGGCGGCGCTTCGGGCGGCTTCACCTCGGGCAAGAAGGAAATCATTGCACTTCTCCGTCAGCGTAGCAGGCCGTATCTTTTCTCCAACACCCTTGCACCCAGTATGTGCGCGGCAACCATCAAGGTTCTCGATATGCTTATGCAGTCTACCGCGCTCCGTGACAAGGTTATGGAAAACGCAAGATACTTCCGCGAGCAGATGGAGGCAAACGGCTTCGACCTTGCAGGTAGCGGCCACGCAATCGTTCCCGTAATGCTCTACGACGCAGTGCGCGCACAGAAGTACGCGGAGAAGATGCTGGAAAAAGGCATATACGTAATTGGATTCTTCTATCCCGTTGTGCCCAAGGGAAAGGCTCGTATTCGCACCCAAATGTCGGCGGCTCATACCAAGGAGGACATCGACAGGTGCGTTAAGGCGTTTGTGGAAACGCGCGCCGAGCTTGGATTCTAAAATAAATGCGATTGCTGTTTTTTAGGTCGGATAGCTTGTATCCGCACCTCAATCAGGCAATAGAAACATACCTGCTCGATATGGCAGACGCGGACACCGAGATTTTGTATTTGTGGCAAAACGACAAGACCGCGTTCATCGGCAAAAACCAAAACGCCTATACCGAATGCAAAACCGAGATAATCGCCCGTGACGGTGGCTTTATCGCGAGGCGCATTTCGGGCGGCGGCGCAGTCTTTCACGATGCAGGCAACCTCAATTTTACCTTCGTGTCTGCAAAACAAAACTACGATAAGGCAAAAAACTTCCGCATTATGATGGAAGCTATGAGGTCGCTTGGTTTTAGTGCAGAGCTCAGCGGTCGCAACGACGTGGTTATCGGCGGCAGAAAGTTTTCGGGCAACGCGTTTTATAAGGGGAGCAACGCCTGCTTCCATCACGGCACCGTTCTTATAAGGTCGGACAAAGCAAAAATGTCGAGATACCTCAACGTGCCCACGGTAAAGCTTAAGGCAAAGGGCGTAGAAAGTGTGGTCAGTCGCGTGGTAAACCTAAGCGAGCTGGACGAATCGGTAACCGCGGACAGCGTGGCAGACGCGCTAAGGCTTGCGTTCGAGTCGTACTACGGGCAAAGGGCGATAGCATTGACCAAAGCCGATTTTGACAGTATCAGGCTTGACGAGATAGTCAGCCGCTACTCCGACCAAGGCTGGATTATGGGCGACAATATCTTTTACGATATGCGTGCCGAGGTTCGTTGCGAGTGGGGCACGGCAGACGTAAGGCTGGAGGTCAAGGGCAATACGGTCGTAAAGGCAAAAATTTATTCGGACTGTCTGGACGTGGGTGCCGTAGCGGCAAAGGAAGCCCTGCTGGTCGGTGCGGACTTATATAAAGGAAAACAAGGTGTCGAGGACATTCTCTCGGCATTTAGGGAGCAGAAAATATGGATTACGAATTAATTGTTTTAGGTGGTGGCCCCGGTGGTTATACCGGCGCAATCAGAGCGGCAAAGCTTGGCAAAAGGGTTGCTCTTATCGAAAAGGACAGCCTTGGCGGAACGTGCCTTAACCGTGGTTGTATTCCCACGAAGGCGCTTCTTCACTCGGCAGAGCTTTATTCGTCCAAAAGCGAATGGGCAGAGCTTGGCATTTTGGCAGAGAACGTTACGCTTGACGAGGGCAAAATCTACGAGCGCAAGCAAAAGGTTGTTGCTACTCTCCGTGACGGCGTAAAGTCGCTTGTTAAGGCAAACGGAATCGACCTTATCGAGGGCGAGGGCGTTTTGACAGGCGAACACACTATTAAGGTTGGCGACAGAGAAATCTCGGCAGACTACATTTTGCTTGCAACCGGCTCGGTACCGTCGGCAGGCAGCAAGGAGCGTCCGCTTATCGGCGTAGAGTACACCGTAAATTCGGACGACGTTTTGGCGGCTCCCGTAAAAGGTGACAATATCACCATTATCGGCGCGGGCGTAATCGCACTTGAGTTTGCCACCTACTATGCGGCAATCGGCAAAAGCGTTACTCTTCTTGCACCCGGCGAGCGCATCATTAAGATGATGAGCAAGGACGCAAGCGTTCAGCTTACCGCAGTTCTCAAAAAGCAGGGCGTAAAGATCGTTACCGGCGTTAAGGTAAAGAGCGTTGACGAAAATCACACCGTTTATTACGCTACCGAAAAGGGTGAGGCAAGCGTAACAGGTGACGCCGTTATTACGGCAATTGGTCGCAAGCCCGTTTTGGATATCGGTCTCAACAAGGTAGGCATCACGGTGGATAAGTTTATCGCCGTTGACGACAATATGTACACCGGCAAGGCAGGCATTTACGCATGCGGCGACATCACCGGCAAAATGCAGCTTGCACACTTCGCGGCGGCAAGCGCAATCACGGCAGTAGAAAGCATGTTCGGACTCCCGCACAGCATGGATTTGTCCGTATGCCCCTCGTGTATTTACACCAGCCCCGAGCTTGCTTCGGTCGGCAAAAAGGAAACGGATATCGAGAACGCTAAGGTGGGCAAGTTCTTGATGGGCGCAAACGGCAAGTCGCTTATAGAGGGCGTAAACCGCGGCTATATCAAGGTTATCGCAGACGAAAATGACGTAGTCGTAGGTGCCGAAATCTTCTCGGTTCGCGGCACGGATATTATGGGCGAGCTTTCCCTTGCAATAGCAAAGGGTCTTAAGACTCACGAGGTGTCCGAGGTTATTCACCCGCATCCCACCGTTATGGAAGCCATCGGCGAAAGCGTAGAGGATATTTACGGCTTGGCTACTCACATGGCGCCGAGAAGACGCTAAAAAAGGCATCGCAAAGGGCTAACGCAAAATATGCGGCGCCCTTGACAATATTGATAATATATTAAGGAGAAAATACTATGGCAAAAAGAACACCTTTATATGATATCCACGTAAAGTACGGTGGACAAATCGTAGATTTCGCGGGATATGAGTTGCCCGTTCAGTACGAGGGCTTGGGCGTTATCAAGGAGCACACCGCTGTAAGAACGCAAGCAGGTCTTTTCGACGTTTCGCACATGGGCGAAATTGTTGTTTCGGGCGAGCGCGCTGAGGAAGCACTCAACAATTTGCTTACCAACGACATTCGCGGAATGTATGACGGTCAAATCAGATATTCGCTTCTTCCCAACGACAAGGGCGGCGCTGTTGACGACGTACTCGTTTATCGCATCAGCCAGACTGCATACCTTATTGTAGTTAACGCTTCCAACGCAGACAAGGATGCTCGTCACATTGCGGCAAGATTGCCCCAGGACGTAACTTTTGCTAACATCTCGGATGCAGTAGCTCAGGTTGCACTTCAGGGTCCCAACTCCGAAGCAATCCTCAAAAAGCTCGTTGCAGAGGAATTCATTCCCAAAAAGTACTATTCGTTCACTAAGAACGTTGTAATTGGCGGCATTCGTTGCCTTATCTCCCGCACCGGCTATACCGGCGAGTTCGGTTACGAAATCTACTGCGGCAATATCGACGCTTGCGATCTTTATGAGGCTATTATGGAGGCTGGTAAGGAGCACGGTCTTGTTCCCGCAGGTCTTGGCGCACGTGACACCCTTCGTCTTGAGGCGGCTATGCCCCTTTACGGACACGAGCTTGGCGAGGATATCCCCGTAAACGAGGTTGGTCTTGGCTTTGGTATCAAGATGGGCAAGGAAACCTTCGTTGGTAAGGCGGCTCTTGAAGCACACGAGCCCGAGTACGAGCGCGTTGGTGCAAGGCTTGTTGATCGCGGTATCGCTCGTGAGCATTGCGACGTTTATTGCGGCGACGAAAAGGTTGGTATCGTTACCAGCGGTACGCACGCTCCCACGCTTGGCTATCCCATCGCTATGCTTCGTATCAAGAAGGGCGTAGAGGGTCAGCTTACCGTTGACGTGCGTGGCAGAAGACTTAAGATCGAGCTTATTCCGCTTCCGTTCTACAAAAAGGCGTAATTGCTATAAAATCATAAAAACAGCGATACGTTGCGGCAAAATCGTGACGGGTTGCTAAAAATAAACAGTAAAATCATATCTATGGAGGATATAAAAATGAGTAAGTTAGTATTTGCAAACACCCATGAATGGGCAAAAATCGAGGACAACGTAGCAACCATCGGTATTTCGGACCACGCACAGCACGAGCTTGGCGACTTGGTATTTATCAACCTTCCTGCTGTTGGCGACACCCTTACCGCAGGCAAAGCTTTCTGCGACGTAGAATCCGTTAAGGCTGTATCGGACGTTATGGCTCCCATCAGCGGCAAGGTTATCGAGGTTAACGAGGAGCTCGAGAGCGCACCCGAGGCAATCAACGAGGACGCTATGGGCGCTTGGATTTGCAAGGTAGAGGTTACCGCTGTTCCCGACGACCTTATGGACGAGGCAGCTTACGCAGAATTCATTAAATAATCTATACAAAACTCAAAAAAAATCATAACGCAACACCCTTGTGAGTACTCGCAAGGGTTTGCCCAAATAAGGAGATAAAATGTCTAACTATTTATCTATTACCGAGCAAGAGGAGAAGGAAATGCTCGAGGCGATTGGCGTATCCAAGCCGTCCGACCTCTATGCAGATATTCCCATCTCGCTCAAAAATAAGGCGCTCAAAATTGCGCCGGGCAAGTCGCAGCAGCAAGTAATGGAGGAAATCGAGGCATACGCTAAGGAAAACGTTGTTTTCGATTCCATTATGCGCGGAGCAGGCGCTTACGACCACTACGTTCCGTCGGTAGTAAGATACCTTTCGTCGCGTAGCGAATTCCTTACCGCATACACCCCCTATCAGGCAGAAATGAGCCAGGGTATTTTGCAAAGCATATTCGAGTTCCAGACCATGATTTGCGCGCTTACCGGAATGGAGGTTGCAAACGCTTCCGTTTACGACGGCTCGTCGGCAGCGGCAGAAGCGGCATTCATGTGCGTAGAAAAGAACAAGAAGGTTATTCTTGTTCCCGAAAACGTTAAGCCTGAGGTTATCGAAACCATGCGCACCTACCTTAGCCGCAGAGGCATCGAGATTAAGGTGCTTAAGGAGTCCGAGGGCTACATTAAGGACGGTAAGGTAGACACCCAGATGCTCGAAAAGGCTATAAACGAAAACACCGCTTGCGTATACATCGAGCAGCCCAACTATTATGGAATCATCGAGGACGCGGAGTTTGTTTGCGATATGGCTCACCACAAGGGCACCAAGGTTATTATGGGCTGCAACCCCATGACCCTCGCTCTTTTGCGTTCGCCTGCTGAGTGCGGTGCTGATATCGCTGTCGGCGACGCACAGCCGTTTGGTCTTAGCGTATCGTTCGGTGGACCGTACCTCGGCTTTATGGCAACCAGAGTTAACAAGGACACCATGCGCCGTATGCCGGGCAGAATCGTTGGTCAGACCACCGACGGACAGGGCAACCGTTGCTTCGTTCTTACCTTGCAGGGTAGAGAGCAGCACATTCGCCGCGAAAAGGCGATGAGCAACATCTGCTCCAACCAGGCTCACTGCGCGCTCGTTGCATCTATGTATCTTTCGGCAATGGGCAAAGAGGGTCTAAAAGAGGTTGCTACCACCTGTACCTCGCTTGCGCACTATGCGGCACAGCAGTTCACGCAGGGCAAGGCTACTCTTAAGTATCCCAATAACAACGAGTTCTTCCACGAGTTCATTACCGTTACGCCGACTAAGGCAGAGAAGATTGTAGAAAAGTGCGCTAAAGAGGGCGTGCTTGCAGGTCTTCCCATCGGACCTAACGAAATCTTGTGGTGCATGACCGAGAAGGTTCGCAAGAGCGACATCGACAAGGTTGCCGAAATTATGAGGAGGGCGTAATTATGAAGCTTATTTTTGAAAGATCGCGCAAGGGCGTTAGATGCGCTACAATTCGTCCGCTTGAGGTTTCGACATATAGCGTAGAAAAGAAGTACCTTCGTAAGGAGCTTTCTCTCCCCGAGGTGGCAGAGGTTGACCTTGCCCGTCACTATACCGAGCTTAGCCGTAACGCTTTCGGCGTTGACAGCGGCTTCTATCCGCTTGGCTCCTGCACGATGAAGTACAACCCCAAAATTAACGAGGAGCTTGCTTCGCTTCCCGGATTCAGCAAGGTGCATCCGCGCCAAGAGGTTGATACCGTTCAGGGCTCGCTTCACCTTATGGCAGACCTTTCGGCTGACCTTATGGAGCTTACCGGAATGGACGGCATGACCTTACAGCCGTGCGCAGGCGCTCACGGTGAGTTCACCGGCTTGCTCCTTATCGCGGCATATCACGAGAGCCGCAAGGACACCAAGCGTACCAAGATTTTGGTGCCCGATACCGCACACGGAACTAACCCCGCATCCGCTGTTATGGCAGGCTTCGAGGTTGTAAATATTCCGTCCAATGCCGAAAAGGGCGTAGACCTTGACGCGCTCCGTGCAGCAGTAGGCCCCGACACCGCGGCACTTATGCTTACCAACCCGACCACGCTCGGACTTTTCGAGAAGAATATCGAGGAAATCAGCAAAATCGTTCACGATGCAGGCGGCTTGCTCTACTATGACGGAGCAAACCTCAACGCAATTATGGGCGTTGTTCGCCCCGGCGATATGGGCTTTGACGTAATCCACCTTAATCTCCACAAGACGTTCTCCACCCCGCACGGCGGCGGCGGACCGGGAAGTGGACCGGTAGGCTGCAAGGCTATGCTTGCCGAGTTCTTGCCCAAGCCGTCTGTTGTTAAAAACAAGAAGGGCAATTACGAATTCAGCTGCCCCAAGCGTTCCATCGGTAAGGTTTCTACCTTCTACGGTAACTTTGCTGTTATGGTAAAGGCTTTTGCTTACGTTCGCACCTTGGGTAGCGACGGTATCAAGGAAGCAGCCGAGCACGCAGTTCTCAACGCTAACTACATGAAGGCTAAGCTTGAGGATATCTATCCCACCGAGAACAGATACTGTATGCATGAGTTCGTTGTGGATATCCAAAAGCTTAAGGACCAAACGGGCGTTTCCGCAAAGGATATCGCAAAGGCTATGATCGACAAGGGCATTCACCCGCCCACGATGTACTTCCCGCATATCCCGGGCGTAATCGACGAGTCGCTTATGATCGAGCCTACCGAAACCGAAAATAAGGAAACTCTTGACGAGGCTATCGCAGTTCTCCGTGAGCTTTACGACCTTGCATTCAAGGACGCTAAGTACTTGCAGGAAGCTCCGCACAATATGGCAATTTCCCGTCCGGACGAGGTTGCCGCTGCGCGTAAGCCCATCGTAAGATTCGAAGGCGAGTACTAAGATTTATCTAAAAAACCAACGTACGTTAAGGCGTTTTTCGTAACGATTTAGCAAATAAGCATAAATCATAGCGAAAAAACGCTTGCGATAAAGTAAAAAATAAGAGCTTGGAATGTATTTTCCGGGCTCTTTTTTTGCACAAAAATCACCTCGTAAAGAAAAGAACAAAGCGCAAACAAAAAGTTTTATAAACATGACAGACGTTGTCGTATTTGGTGTAGTATAATAAGCTATCCTAATAAAATGAGGGCTTATTGTATGTACTTTTTGGTTTTTGTTGCCGCGAATGTTTGCACTTTTTTTGGTGATATAGCAAAAAAGTTTTAGGGGGTAGAGTGGAGAATATGTTCCAGCGTAAAATGCGCTTAATTAGCATACCCCGCCCGCCTGCGCCCAAAACAATCTTTGCTTGAAAAAAGGGACTGTGATTACAGCCCCTTTTAGTATGTTCCTTCCAAATCTTTGTCTTTGAATAATTCGTCATTAAAGAAGTCATAGAGCGATATATCCAATGCCTGACACATATCAAGAATCGTTCGCGTGCCGGGATTCTTGCTTTTTCCATAAAAAATACTTTTCATAGAGCCTGCCGGCATTCCCGAAAGTGTCGCTAATTTATTAGGACTAATGTTGCGTTCCTCGCACAAAGCATATATCCTTTTTGTGATTGCTTCTTCTAATTGCATATTTTCATTATTCCCAAAGTTATATCTTCTATAATTTTATCAAAAAAGATATCAAAAAATAGAAGATATATCTTCTATTTGTGTTATAATATGGATAGGAGGCATTTATGAAGAAAACAATCTCATTTTTTGGTCATAGAAATTTATGGAACGTAGATATTAGAGAAAGAGTAAAAACGGTATTAAAGTCTTATTTTTGTTATGAAATATGTTGTTTGATTGGCACCCACGGAGAATTTGACCGATTAGCACTGTCCGTTTGTAGGTGGTTAAGAAAAAGCTATTCTCATATTAAGATAACAGCTGTTTTCAGCACGTTAAAGACTTTACTAAAAGATGCTGATTTATATGATGATTGTTTTTTCTAAGGTATTGACATACTATACAAAATATGGTATATTTTATTCGGTACTATTTATGCGCAAGGAGGCAAGTATGAAAAAGAAATTGTTTGCGATATTATTCAGCTTATGTTTATTGCTTGTGGTAAGTATTGGCTTTGTAGCTTGCGATGGCGAGAACTCGACTGTGCTCAACGAATATCAGCAAACGTACGCAAAATACGTAGCGTATGCCGAAGCCATCGGCGAAACGCCGCTTAGCTATGAGCAGTGGCTGCAATCCATTAAGGGCGAGGACGGCAAAGACGGTGTTGGTATTGATGATATGTCATTTAATGATGATGGCGAACTAATCATTACACTAACTGACAAAAGCCAAATGAATTTGGGTAAATTGCCTAAATGCGAACACGACTTTACAGATTGGACGATAATTAGCGATGTTGATTGTAGCACAATGGGTGTAAAATATCGCACCTGTGAGCGTTGCCTGTATGAAGATTACGATTTTTCACCTGCGTTAGGACATAACTACGAAGAAATAACTGTGGATGCCACTTGCGTAAACAAAGGATATGTAGAGCATGTTTGCACAGAATGCGGTTATGCGCATAGGGATGCATACGTAGATGCTAAAGGTGCCCACGTATGGGAAAACTTGCTTTGTGTATCTTCTGTGTGTGGAGAAGAAACCGTTTTAAAGACGTGCTTAGTTTGCAACAAAACAGAAACGCTTGTGAAAGGAGAAGGTGAGCACAGCTATTTTAATGGCGAATGTGAGCGTTGTGGTAAATACAATGAAGCGGAAGACTTGACCAAAATCACAGAATCGTCCGTCGATACGTTTGATGGGGACATTGCAAGAGACGGTAAGGTTCTTGTGGTATTTTACGGTGCTCAGTCTATCTACTGCCAAATGCTTATAGACTTTCTTGAGCAGTATATAGAGGAGCTAAAAGCAAACGACGAGGCCGCTATGGCCGCAGACGCAAAGGTAGTACTGGTAAAAATTTCGGATGGCGGTTATCTTGATCAAAACTCGCCGAATTATCCTATCTATCAAAGATATCAAGATTATTCCGTTGAAGGCATACCGTTTTTGGTAATGCTTGATGGTGGCGAGGTGATTGGTTATATGAATGGTATATACAACAGTTACGACTGGCTTATAGACTGGTTGACAAACCCCACAATGGGCTAAAAAAGCGATTTACAAAAAACACGTCAACGTAGGCGTGTTTTTTGTTTGAACTCTAATTAGAAAAGCTGAAATGGAACAACAGTAGTTTTTAATCTTTTACAAAGGTGAGGCAAAGTGCTTCGGATCCGTCGCCCATAACGGTGATGCCGCCGGCGATGCACTTGTTATTTTTTTGAAATATGCAGTTTGCCTCGCAAGCTACCGAGGTGTCCACCGAGTAATCCGCTTTTATAAAATCGCTGCCGGCTTCGAACATGCTGGCTTTCTTTTCGACAGGCTCGTAGGTAAGGCAGTCGGTGTTATTTGCCACCTCTATTTTGCGGGCACAGCAGCAGTACCCCTTGTTATGCTTACAGGCTTTTTTGCCACATTTAAGGTCTTTCATTTTTTGTTCCTCCTTTATATAAGGATATTTTGGGCACTAAATCGCAAATATATTCATTGTTTTTTGTCACTTGCTATTGACAGCGGCTACAAAGTGTGGTACAATTCTATTTGGCGGTATGACGAATTTGCCAAAACGGCTTTTGCTTTGCCGCCATCGACTTAGTATAAGGAGAGATGCACTTATGGCACTAAAGGGTTTTAGGTCGGGTAAGCTTAAGGCGAACGATGAGCAATTGGGGCAACCTTCCGGAGTTAAGCCTTCAAGCATACATGGAAGAGAAAAGAAGGAACGGCTTATAGAAGAAGGCATTATAAAGCAAGAAAAGAAGAAAAAAATCAAGCCTGCATCTGATATGACTAGAGCAAAAAGATATAACGTAGACTACCATCACGGGCTTTGCGATGAGCAAATCGAGGAGCGTGTATCAAACGGCTATATCAATGTAAGCTCTACGCAAAAGGGTCGCTCATATTTTGGCATTATCGTGAGCAATCTTTTCACTTTCTTCAATGTGCTGGTATTTATCGTGGCAATAGCGCTTATTTGGGCGGGCGCTAAATTTTCACAGCTGCTTTTCTTGGTAATTATCCTTGCCAACGTAGCCATCGGAATAATTCAAGAAATCCGTTCTAAGCGCACTATCGAAAAGCTAAGTCTTATTACGGCACCCACGGCTATGACAATTCGTAACGGCACGCGTACCCCGGTCTCCGTGGACGAGCTTGTAATAGACGACGTTATCAGCCTTGAAACGGGCAATCAGATATGCAGTGACTGCGTGGTAATGACGGGCGAGTGCGAGGTTAATGAGTCGGTCATTACCGGCGAAAGTGTGCCTGTGATAAAAAAGGCGGGCGATATGCTGTACAGCGGTAGCTATGTTTCATCGGGCACCTGCTTTGCAAGGGTAGAAAAGGTTGGCGCGGACAACTATATCGAAAAGCTTGCCTCCAACGCGAAAAAGTACAAAAAGCCCAAGAGTGAGCTTCGCAATTCGATAATGTTTATTATCAAAATCGTAACTGTCTTTATTGTGCCGATTTCTATTCTTATGATTTTCGGTGCGCTGGGAAGAAGCGAAAACGGTATTGCATTAGAGGATATTCAGCGTACAATCAACAGCGTGTCGGGTGCAATTATAGGTATGATACCTGCAGGTATGTTCTTACTTACGTCCATGGCGCTTGCAATCAGCGTAATTCGACTTGCCAAAAGGAACGCTCTTGTCCAAGACCTTTATTGCATAGAAATGCTTGCACGTGTTGATGTTTTGTGTCTTGATAAGACCGGAACCCTCACCGACGGCACGATGAGAGTCAACAAGCTTATTCCGCTTACCGAGGAGCAGGAGTATTCGATTACCGATATAGTGGGCTCGATGCTGTCAGCCACCGGCGACAACAATCAGACGGCAATAGCGCTTAGCAACGCTTACGGTATCGCAAACAAATTCTGCCCGTCTGTGGTTATGCCTTTCTCATCGCAACGAAAGCTTTCTGCCGTTACCTTCGAGGACGTGGGCACCTTCGTTTTGGGTGCGCCCGAGTTCGTAATAAGAGAACGTAACCTTGCGCTTGAGGCGTTAGTCAACGAGAATGCTGCAGACGGCTTCCGTATGGTGGTTATTGCTCATTCGGACAAGCCCATTGACGAGCATATTCCTACCGACCTTAAGCCGCTGTACCTTATAGCTATCGAGGACCACATACGCGAGGACGCGATAGAAACGATAAACTGGTTTAAGCAAAACGACGTTGCAATAAAAATCATAAGCGGTGACAATCCCATCACTGTTGCCGAGGTAGCAAAGCGAGTGGGTGTGCCCGACTCGGACAAGTTTATTTCACTTGACGGATTGTCCAGTCAAGAGGTGGTCGAGGCGGCAAATCAATACACCGTTTTTGGCCGTGTAACGCCTGAGCAAAAGTGCCTGCTTATTCGCGCTCAAAAGGCAAAGGGACACACAGTTGCAATGATGGGCGATGGCGTAAATGATATTCTGGCAATGCGCGAGGCGGATTGCTCGGTTGCTATTGCTTCGGGTAGCGAGGCTGCCCGTAACGTCAGCCACTTGGTGCTTCTTGACAGTAACTTCTCGTCCATGCCCAGCGTAGTGGGCGAGGGCAGGCGTGTGGTAAACAACATAACTAAGTCTGCTTCGCTCTTTTTGATGAAGACCTTTATGTCCATCGTGCTTTCGCTTATATTCCTGCTTATGGGCGAGGACTATCCGCTTCATACCAATCATTTGTTAATTCTTGAAATGCTTATTATAGGACTTCCCTCGTTTGCACTTGCGCTTCAGTCAAACAAGCAGCGTATTCAGGGTAACTTCTTATCCAACGTCGTCAGCCGAGCAATTCCCGGCGGCTTTGCGTTGGTGGTTAACATAATGGCAATTTATGTATTTAAGCAATTCCTTCTTACGGGCTATGGACCGGACGCAATTACGGCAGAGTTTGCAATTTCGATGATGGTTATCGTGCTGTCGTGGACGGGCTTTATGATATTAATCAAAATTTGCGAGCCGTTCAATGCCTTCCGCATATTCCTGCTAATCATAGTTTTCGTGCTTATGATTATCGCAATGGCGTTTATGGACGAGTCCATTGGCATCGTAAAGATGGAGCTTGCAAACCCCATTCACCTTGCGTGCCTATTCTTTATAGTTGTAATGGTGTTAGTCGCTTACTTTACGGTGTCAATGGTAATGAAGCTATTGACCGTGCTAAAGGTTATGACCGACTAACCGTAAGTAGCCAAGGCGGACTATTTACAATAGTTATGCAGATAAGAGCAGCAAACAACAAAAGCGGCTAAGCCGCTTTTTTGTTTAGAGCTAAGAGCGAGCTAAAACAAAAAACAGGAGAACGTATGGTAGAAATTTTGGACAAAATATTGCTTAGTCAAAATGCGGCAAACGAATTTTATAAAAGCTACAATGGCGAATTTAAGGCGTGCCTTATTGCGGTTATGCCCGAAATAGAGGATTGTAATGGCTTAGTGCAGGACAATCCGTGGCATATCTATAATTGCCTCGATCACATTCTCCACGCGGTGGACGAAATGGCAAAGCTAACCAAGGAGTGCCCCACAAAGGTGCGCCGCATGCTTGCTTACGTTATGCTGTTGCACGACGTGGGTAAGCCGCAATGCAAATCGAGACGGTTTTCTAAGCTGTATGGGAAAGACGTGGACAGCTTCTTTGCGCATAACAAGGCGAGCGTTCGCATTGCTCGCAGAGCATTGCCTATCCTTGGCTTTGATGCCAAAAGTATACAAATTATGCTTACGCTTATCGAAAATCATGACGTTTTTATGACCGTTAGCCTAAAAGAATACGCAAAGCCGCACCACAAAATTCTTGATAGGGCTTATATGGACGGACTGATTGACGCGCTTGCAAAAGAGTCGGGGATAGACGGCGTAACGGCTATGCAATATCTGTTGTGGGTAGGAAAAGCGGATAACCTTGCACAGAATCCCGATATGACGGCAAAGCCCTTGCAAATGCTGGAAGCAATGGAACAAATGCTTGCAGGCAGGTGACGTGCTTTTTTGTACGCTAAAAAGCACGCACAAAAAGCAGTATGTACCCCAAAAAGGGGTTATCTTTAATAAATGCAAAATGCAAAATTATAGATAAAAAACAAACATACGTATATAAAAAACGGTGTCTATTTTTGATAGACACCGTTTTGTGTTGTTAATAAGGTAATAGCACTTGAATATTGTTTGCCGCCTTCAAAAGCAGGCTGTAGAGTTAAGATTGGCACGGTGTGACAAGTTTACAAATTTTAAAAAACGCCTATTGACAGTGTGATAAGTGTATGGTAAAATATGCTAAATAAGCCTGTACAGTAATGACTGCGTCGGGAATCTAATAAAGCGATAACTAAATAAAAAATTTCACAAAAAATTTTTAAAAAGCAAGGAAACTTTTTTGCATAAAACCTGATATATATAGTGACAAACAATAGTGGAGGTAATTTTATGAAAAAGATAATAAGTTTTATTCTTGTAGCGTTATTATTGTTTACACTTGTAGGGTGTAATCAAAACGAGAAGATGGACGAGATGGAGCAAAGAATTGCTCAGTTAGAGCAAGCGCTTCAAAATCAAGCGGATGTTAATGATAAGCTTAACGAGCTTATTCTTACACAGCAAGGCGTGATTGATAAGCAAAAGCAAGCCATTGATGATCAGCGAGCGGAAATAGAGAGTATGAAAGGAGCAATAGACAATATTTCCGGTAAGCCAATACAGTTTACTGAATCAGCGCCTGTTTACTGCCCGCGAGAAAACGACAAAACTATATGTTATTTTGGCAATCTACCGACCTTTTCGTGGGAAGAATCGTACGAAGATTTTTTGAATTATTATCAAAACATATACGACAGCAATACAAACGGCAGACTGTTTATTTTGAGCCCCGAAAATGATTCAAATAAGACGTTACAGGATTTTTTTATTAAGACACAAAGCGAAGATATGCCTTACGAAAATCCGATGACTGTTGAATACGTGAATATTTTTGACCATACTCTTAGATATTATGCTTTTACTGGAGAGGGGGGGAGTAGATCTAGCGTAGGGTTGAGTTTTTTTGCGCCTGTAGTGTCTAAGCAAGTGGAGGAGCAATACGATAAGAATAAAATATTTATCAAATTTGGCAATAATGCCACCTTCTCAATAAATTATTCTGAGGGTCACTATTTTAATATTTATATGCCTATTGAGGTCGATGGCATAACAAGCAACGTTTGTATAGGAACCTGTCATTATAATGTGTGTGCAAATATTTCTGTAGAATGGTTTGAAAGATTTATTTACAGAAATTTATTTTTGGGAGATTAAATGATGAAAAAAATACTTGTGCTTTTACTATTTATGACGCTTATTGTGCCTACCGGGACAGCTGTATATGCAAATACGGCGGAAAACGGGAATTATGAAGTTACGATGCCGGAGTACAGTTATGTTTACGAAACGGATAATAGTCAAGTTGCCCCTACGTCAGCAGGGTCGCCGCAATCGAACGACTCTTATATGGAGGCTTACTTCCGCGGGCTTACGGAGAATTATGGGAATAATACTAATTCAACTTGCGGTTACGTGGCAGGAGCAATGCTTTTGTCGTATTACGATTCGTATCTGAATGACAATATTGTGGGTGAATTATATGATGTTCAATCTGCGGGCGAGGACACTAATATGATTGTGCGCAACAGTTCGCCGGGAGTTATGCACGAGAGTTTTCCTAAAGGGATGTCGGATGATGTTTATTTTGAAGAATTGCTAAAATTAGAATATAAATCTTTACAGGCAAAGCTGTATAGTATTGGAAGTAGCATAAGATTTAATAAACCGGGAACCTATGGTAGTATCGATTCCTTAGGTGGCACAACCGCTCAGCTAATGCAAGAAGTCTTAACAAGTTATTTGAAAGATAATGATTTTTCAGAAAATCACGAATTTTTTATAGAACCTTGCGAGGAGACTTCAGAGGAGGGAATAAAGTCGTTTGTAAAGGAACAAATAGATGCGGGATATCCTGTTTACGTATCCGCGAGTGATGGTGAGAATGGTCACGCGGCAATATGTTATGATTATAGTGGTTCTGGCAGTTCGATGACTTTATACGTACATATGGGGACTTCGGCAGGCACGCATTATAATATTCAAAGGAAATATAAAAGTTTAAAAGGGGCATTCGTTCTAAAGTTTGAAGATGAAGATGGCAACAATAAAATGGAGCACACGCATTCGTATAATTATGAGGTTACACAAAACGGAAAAACGACTAATTACTGTTATTGCAACAGTGGTATATTGACAACAAACAATACTCAATGGAAAGAATATATCCCGCCCCAAGATTTTGACGGTTATCTTACTGTGCCTAACTGGGTAACGGGTATTGACGATGAAGTGTTTAAGTATAATAGCAATCTAAAAACGGTTGATTTTGAAGCAAACAGCATCTTGACGGAAATAAAGAAAGAAACATTTGCAAACTGTACAAATCTTACAAGTGTAACCATTCCTGCTTCAGTAACAAGTATTGGACAGAACGCTTTTTACGGATGCTCAAGCTTAGAGACGGTGGTTTTTGAAGCGGGCAGTAATTTGACCTACATAGCAGAGGGCGCTTTTGAGGGGACTGCGATAGATGAAATCATTATACCCGAAAGCGTACAACAAATAGGAAAGGGTGCTTTTTGGAGCTGTGAGGATTTGACCACGATAAGGATACTCAAATCGGTCAACTCGGGAGAGCTGCCTGTTTTTGCTGACGAGTATACTGGCAATACACAAGACATATATCCAAGCTTAGAAGTATAATAGTTGCGGATATAGAGAGTTATACTGCCTATATGAATATGTATTTTGCTTATCCGGCTCTTAAGGATTATATAACATGTGACCCCGGTCCGTTTGAGTATGAACGGGTAGGTAATGCAGGGTATAGAATAAGAAAGGGCGTGGCAGAAATGAGTGGTGCGCTTATAATACCTGCCACGTTTAACAATAAGCCTGTAATGCATATAGCGGATAATGCGTTTGCTAATTGTACGGGGATTACGTCTGTTCAAATATCTGACGGTGTGATTATAGTAGGAGTAGGAGCGTTTTCGGGCTGTACGTCATTACTTTCCGTCGAGATGCAAAATAGTGTTATGGAAATTCAAGATAGAGCATTTGAGGGATGTAGCAAACTAAGCTCTATTCAAATGTCAAACCGCTTGACAAGAATAGGGGCAAGAGGCTTTGCGGATTGCACATCGCTAAGCTCTATCCAATTGCCAAGCGGTATGGAGATTATAGATAACAACGCATTCGAGGATTGCACATCTTTGGTAAACTTTAATATTCCAAGCGGAATAACGAAAATCGCGGAAAAAGCCTTTTGGCGTTGTTCTTCCTTGAAAAATGTTCAAATCCCAAGCACCGTAACCGAAATAGGAAATTACGCATTTGATAATTGCAAAGAGTTAAGTAATCTGCAAATACCCGGAAGTGTAAGATCAATAGGGAATTATGCTTTTGCTAATATAGATTTTTTATGGCAGCGCATGAAAATACCCGGAAGTGTTGTTTCTATAGGCGTAGGTGCGTTTTCGAATTCAAAATATTTGTCTTGTGTGCAAATGGATAATGGAATAAGAACAATAGGAGATTACGCCTTTTCCGGCTGTACCAAGTTGCACATGGTTATAATACCTGATAGCGTTACGTCAATAGGTGAGGGTGCATTTGAGAGCTGCGTAATGCTAATGTTTGTTTGTATAAATGCAAACATGTCAAATTCCTCAAGCACCTCAGATATATTAGAGCTGGACGATTCTGCGTTTGACGGTTGCCAAAGACTGGGTCGAATTATCGTACCAAACGATGATTACATTTACAACGAATATGTGGCAGAATTTGAAGCGCAGGGATTTGAGGACATGGTTGTACGCGAAACTGCCGGGCTTAACTTTACTTTGCTTGAGAATGGAACGTATGAAGTAAGTAAGGGGGCAGATCCTTTGGTTGGTGAGATTATAATACCCTCTATGTACAATGGAGAGCCGGTGACGAGAATTGCTGACAACGGCTTTATAAATTGTGCGATAGAGGACGTAATAATCCCAAGCAGTATAGAGACAATAGGAGAAAATGCTTTTGCTAACTGCGACAATCTTGGAATGGCGATTCTTTTAAGAACAGCTGCGGATGGGATAACCGACATATCTGCCACGGCGTTTAACGGTAGCGACAACGTATGCTTTAGGGTGTTTGACGAAGCAAGCTATTATGCGTATTATGAGCATTTTGTATCGGTCGGAGCAGCGGACTTAGCCCAGTATATTCAGTTTATAATGTATATATAGGTCGGCTAAGGGAAGAACAGTTTTATAAATAATCAGCAAAGCGTGCTTACGGGGGAAGGTACTTGTATGCACGTTTTTTTGTTGGCAAGTATAGTGCGAAAATAGTTGGGGTAGAATAAAAATCTCGCCGCGGCCAAAGACAATCTTCGATTGCTTGACAATGGAGAGGGTGAGCGTATATAATAAATAATGGCGAGAAAAAAGGCTCGTATAACAAACAAGGCAAAGGAGGACGGTATGGAGCTGGCACAAAAGCTTGTCGAGCTACGCATAGCAACGCGCGGAGCAACGATGTGCGAGAATATGTACGGCAAGTCAAAAAACACGCTTTCGCTAAAAACCAAAATACTGTTCCTGATACGGGACAAAAGCTTGCCGCCCTCGGATATCATATCCACTCTGCACCTTGCCAAAACCAATGTTGCGCTCATTGCCGCCGAGATGATAAAGGAAGGGCTTATAGTAAAGGAAAAGTCCGAGCTGGATAAGCGTTCGGTTTGGTACGCCATCACGGACAAGGGCAAGGAGTATCTTGACAGCAGGCTTCGGGTCATCGAGGATATGCTCAACGAGCGATACAGCAAAAAGGATTATCAGCGCGCTCTTAAAATAATGAGCGACGCAATCGACATTTTGTCGTTTATATAAGGAGCTATTATGAGGCTTTACAACACACTCACACGCAAGAAGGAAGAATTTATCCCCATCGGCAAGACGGTTACCATGTACTCGTGCGGCCCGACGGTTTACAACTTTGCGCACATAGGCAATATGCGTGCATACGTTTTTATGGACAGCGTAAGGCGCGCACTCCGCTATTGCGGCTACAAAATCAAGGGCGTAATGAACGTTACTGACGTTGGGCACCTTCTTAGCGATGGCGACGAGGGCGAGGACAAGATGGCAAAGGCGAGCCGCGAACAGCAAAAGTCCGTTTATGAAATTGCCGAAATGTACACCAAGGCGTTTATGACCGACCTTGCAAAGCTCAATATTTCTAGACCTGAGGTGGTGGCAAAGGCTACCGACCATATCACCGATATGCTTAACTACGTAGTTAAGCTTGTGGAGCTGGGCTACGGCTACGAAACGAGCGACGGTATCTACTTTGACATATCCAAGTTCCCCGATTACGGCAAGCTTAGCGGGCTAAATCTCGACAACCAAATCGCAGGTGCGCGCGTGGACGTCAACGACGAGAAGCGTCATCCTGCCGATTTCGCGCTTTGGAAAAAAGCACCCAAGGAGCATATTATGCAGTGGGAGTCGCCGTGGGGCATGGGCTATCCCGGCTGGCATATCGAGTGCAGCGCAATGAGCAAAAAGTACCTCGGCAGCAGATTCGATATCCACACGGGCGGCGTGGATCATATCCCCGTTCATCACGAAAACGAAATCGCTCAAAGCGAGGCGCTTGAGGGGCATCAGACCGTAAACTATTGGATGCACGGTGAGTTTATGCAGGTGGACGGCGGCAAGATGAGCAAGTCGCTCGGCAACACCTACACGGTAAGCGACCTTGAGGCAAAGGGCTATTCGCCCATGATGTTCCGCTACTTCTGCCTTAACACCCACTACCGCAAGACCCTTAACTTTACGTTTGCGAGCATGGACGCGGCAAAGACGGCGTACACCAGACTCCTTACCTTAATCAACGAGCATAAGGGTGGCAAGAACGAAATTCCTTTAGACGTATTGGCAAAATACGAACAAGAATTTGCAGACGCGGTAAGCGACGACGTAAATATTCCCATGGCGCTCGGCGTGCTTTGGAGTATGCTGAAAGAGCCTGCGTCCAAGCAAATTTACGACCTTGTACAAAAGTTCGATGCAGTATTCGGGCTTAGCCTCGATGCCGTACCGCAAGAGGAAAGGGTGGACGTTCCCGACGAGGTAACAGCCCTTGCCGAGCAACGCCTTGCCGCGCGCAAAAATAGGGACTGGGCGCAAAGCGATATTCTCCGCGATAAAATCGCTCAGCTCGGATTTGTGGTAATAGACAAAAAAGACGGTTACGATATCAAAAAGAAGTAATACGCCTTAGTGGCGTTAAGCAAAAAGCACCTTAAATCAAGGTGCTTTTTGTCTCTTGCTTTTGATTGACAAAAGGACTGTTTTTGCTTTTTTTCTTTTTTGATGTTATACAATGGGTTTGTCAGTTAGGGCAAATCCATTTTTAATTTGCTTATAATCCCCTTGGGTTTACCTTAACTGGTAAGCCCATTTTTTATTTATCAA
>SVHR01000080.1 GCA_015055705.1 Clostridiales bacterium
AACAACGTGGGTCACTGCTATCGTTGCGGCAATACCATCGAGCCGCTTATAAGCAAGCAATGGTTTGTAAAAATGAAGGAGCTTGCCGAGCCTGCCATAAAAGCGGTAAAGGATAAGGACATTACCTTTATCCCCAAGCGCTTCGAAAAATCGTATCTGCATTGGATGGAAAACACTCAGGATTGGTGCATTTCGCGTCAGCTTTGGTGGGGTCACCGTATCCCCGTTTACTACTGCGACGAGTGCGGCGAGGTGTTTGCGGCAAAGGAAGATCCGCACAGTTGTCCTAAGTGCAACAGCACCAAGCTTCGCCAAGACGAGGATGTGCTTGATACGTGGTTCTCGTCGGCACTTTGGCCGTTCTCAACCATGGGCTGGCCGGACAAAACAGCCGATCTCGACCTTTTCTACCCCACCGACGTTCTCGTAACCGGCTACGACATTATCGGCTTCTGGGTGTCGAGAATGATTTTCTCGGGACTTAAGCATATCGGCAAAAAGCCGTTTGGCGACGTGGTTATTCACGGTATCGTGCGTGACGAAAAGGGTCGCAAAATGAGCAAGTCGCTCGGCAACGGCGTAGATCCGCTTGAGGTTATCGACTCTGCCGGCGCAGATACGCTTAGAATTTCGCTTGTAAGCGGTATTTCGGCAGGCGGCGACATTAAGTATTCCAGCGACAAGCTTGAGGGCTATCGCAACTTTATGAACAAGATTTGGAATGCGGCAAGGTTCGTTTTGATGAACGCAGAGGGCTGCACTCCCGTCCCCATGGGCTCTTTTAACCTTACCGTTGCGGATAAGTGGATTCTTATTAAGCTCGTGGAATGCACCAAGCGTGTAAGTGAGCTTATGGACAAATATGAGGTAGGTCTTGCGGCAACCGAAATTTACGAGTTTATCTGGAACGACTTCTGCGACTGGTATATCGAGCTTAGCAAAACCGAGCTTTACAGTGACGATCAAGACAGGCGCAACAACACGGTTACGGTACTATTGTACGTACTGCGTGAAGCACTTAAGCTTGCTCATCCCATTATTCCGTTTGTTACAAGCGAAATTTATAATGCGCTTCCCAACAAGGATGCCGAGGATATTATGATTGCATCCTTCCCCTCCACCCAAGGAATTGTCACGGAAAAGGGCCTTATGGAGCTTCCCGAAATGTCGGAGCTTAACAAAATGAATGACGTTATCGAGCTTATCAAAAGCATTCGTGCTATGCGCCGCGAGATGAACGTAAGTCAAAGCAAGCGCACCTCCCTTTTTGTAAAGCCCATCGGTGGCGGCGACCTTATCGCAAACACCTCGGCTTATATCGAAAAGCTTGGCGGCGGCAGTAGCCTTACCATCGTTGACGCAGAGCCGACAGGAACGAATGCGACTGTCGTTTCGCCCATAGCCGAGGTCTTCGTTCCCATGCGTGAGCTTGTTGACGTAGAGCTTGAGATCGAGCGTCTTAACCGCGAAATCGAGGTTGTAGACAGCGAAATTGCACGCGCTAAGGGCAAGCTTGCTAATGAAGGCTTCGTTAAAAAGGCTCCGCCCCAGCTTGTTGCCGCGGAGCAAGAAAAAATCACCAAGTACGAGGAGCAACGCGTTATTCTTAAAAAGAGCTTAGACAAGCTGTTGCTTAACGACTAATCGTTTTGTCGCTTTTTTGCACTAACGTATACTTACTTTTTGTGCAAAAGCCTATTTAATGTTGTATAAAACACTACGGAGGTAGTTATGTCAAATAAAAGATTTATGAGTCTATTGTCCAAGGAGTTTCCGGACATAAAATCAGCGGCTGTGGAAATCATTAACCTTTCCGCAATACTGTCGCTTCCTAAAGGAACGGAATACTTCTTTAGCGACCTGCACGGCGAGCACGAGGCGTTTATCCATATGCTTAAGGGTGCATCGGGCGTTTTGAAGGAGAAAATCGACTGGTTGTTTTCTGATTCTCCCGCGGAAGAAAGGGACGAGCTTACGACGCTCCTCTACTACCCCGAGCAAACTATTGCAAAACGTAAGGAATGTGACGGCTACGAGGAATGGCTTAGCGGCGTAATTATCAAGCTTGTAGCACTCACTAAAAACACCGCCAACAAATATACGCGCTCGAAGGTTCGTAAACGATTGCCCCAAGGCTTTGCTTACATAATGGATGAGCTTTTGCACGCAGACGACGAGGCAAACAAGGAGCATTATTACAAGCAAATTCTTAAGTCGCTTTATGAAACGGGAATGTCCGAAGAGTTTATAAAAGAGCTTGCCCGCACGGTAAGCATTCTTGCAATCGACAGACTTCATATCGTAGGTGACGTATTTGACCGCGGTGCCCACCCTGACTACATAATGGACTACCTTATCGGCTACGACAACGTAGACTTCCAATGGGGTAACCACGATATCCTTTGGATGGGCGCTGCGTTTGGTAACTGGGCAAGCATCGCAAACGTTCTTAGAATAAACTGCGCGTACAACAACTTTGATATGCTGGAGATCGGCTACGGAATCAACCTTCGTCCCTTAAGCAGCTTTGCTCTTCAAACGTACGCAGATGACGAATGCAAATTCTTTACTCCCAAGGTGTTTGACAAAAACAAGTTCGACCCCGTAGACATGAAGCTTGCCGCAAAAATGCACAAGGCTATCAGCATTATTCAGTTTAAGGCAGAAGCACAGCTTATTTTGGCACATCCCGAATATCATGCCGAGGCAAGAGTGCTTTTGGATAAAATCGATTTCGAGAAGGGCACAGTAAAAATCGGCGACACCGAATATCCGATGCGCGACACCAACTTCCCCACCGTAGACCCAAGCAATCCGTTTGAATTTACCGAGGACGAGTATGACGTTATGGAGCGTATTGCCGCTTCGTTTACAAGCAGTAAGCGACTTGACAGCCATATAAAATTCTTACTTACCCACGGCTCGCTTTATACAATCTTTAACAACAACCTGCTCTATCACGGTTGCATTCCGATGACTATGGACGGCGAGTTTGAGCAGGTAGATATCGGCGGCGGTAAAACGCTTGCCGGCAAGGAATATCTTGACTATCTTGACAAAGAGGTTCGCCGTATTTATTACAGCGGCTGTAACGATAAGTTTGACGGACATCTGCTTTGGTACCTGTGGAGTGGCGGTAAATCTCCCCTCTTTGGTAAAAATACCATCACTACGTTCCAGCGTTTCTTTGTCGAGGACAAGGCGACACACAAGGAGCATACCGACCCGTATTACAAGCTGATTGCAAACCCCGAGGTAGATAAGCAGGTCTGCAAAAAAATTCTTACCGAATTTGGCATTAAGTACGGCGGACATATTATTAACGGTCACGTACCTGTAAAGCACAAGTCGGGTGAAAGCCCCGTAAAGGGCGGCGGCTTGCTGTACGTAATCGACGGCGGTATGGCAAAGTCGTACCAAGGCACAACGGGTATTGCGGGCTATACACTCATCTATAATTCCCGCTACTACGCTCTTGCACAGCACAACGCAAACGAGCTGATAAGCAACGAGGCTCCGTCCATTCAGGTCGTAGAGTACACCGAGGGTAGGGTTACCGTAAACGATACCGACACAGGTGCAATGCTTCGTCAGCAAATCGAGGAGCTAAAGGAGCTTATCGCTTACTACGAATCGCGCAGATACGAAAAATAATAAACAATTGTTGCTATAATTAAAAAAGAACGTAAGAGAAAATAAAATGCACCCAAAAAGCTTGATACTTTTTAAGGTGCATTTTTTGATTAGTCTAATACGTACTTAAACTGCTCAGGCAGATATTCTCGCAAAATTCTTCGATTTCTTTCTGTATCCAAAATTATTATCACCCCATTTTCTTGTTTCATTTTACGAATTGTTTTTATATTAAAAGCTTCCATTCCAAAATACCGAAAATACAAGCAAAAAAACGTATGGAAAATTGGGG
>SVHR01000081.1 GCA_015055705.1 Clostridiales bacterium
TATGGGTACGATTATTCGTACCGCGGTGGCTTGCGGATATGAAATCGTATGTGACGGTTGTGTAGACATATATAATCCTAAGGTTGTTCGTAGCTGCGTCTCGGCATTGTCCAAAGCACGTCTTCATAGCGGTAATTTAATTGACATTCTTATCGAAAAAGGTTACAATATTATTGGTGCGGATTTGGGCAATGAAAGCGTATTTTGTGCCACAAAACCGCAAAAGGTTTGCATTGTAATCGGTAACGAGGCGAACGGTATAAGTGAGGAAATTTTAAGCAAGTGTAACAATGTTTATACTTTGCCTATGGAAAATATGGAATCTCTTAATGCGGCCGTTTGTGCAGGCATTTTAATGTATTATTTTAGGTTTTAATCAAGGAGGACTTTATGTCAGGACATAGCAAATGGGCAACCATTAAAAGACAAAAGGGTAAGACAGACGCCGCACGTGGCAAGATTTTTACAAAAATCGGTAGAGAAATCGCAGTTGCGGTTAAGTTGGGTGGTCCCGACCCGTCAAGCAACGCAAAGCTTCGTGACGTTATTGCAAAGGCTAAGTCTAACAATATGCCGAACGACAACATTACTCGCAGTATCAAAAAGGCAAGTGGTGAGCTTAATACTATCAATTATGAATCTATTACGTACGAGGGATATGGTCCCAACGGTATGGCGGTTATTGTAGAAACTCTTACGGACAACAAAAACCGTACCGCAGGTGACGTTAGACATATATTTGATAAATCCGGTGGCTCGATGGGTACTAACGGTTGTGTATCGTACCTCTTTAGCAATAAGGGTGTAATTATCATCGAAAAGGCTAACGGCATGGATGATGACGAGGTTATGATGGCTGCTCTTGATGCGGGCGCAGAGGATTTCGTAGTGGAAGAAGGTAGCTATGAGGTATATACCGATCCTACGTCTTTTTCGACCGTTCGTGAAAATTTAGAGAAAGTTGGTTATAACTTGGCTTCGGCAGAGGTTAGTATGATTCCGTCTAACTATATTACTCTTGACGAAGAGGGTACTAAAAAGGTTTTGCGTATGCTCGATTGGTTTGACGAAAACGACGATGTACAAAACGTATATCACAACGCAGATTTGCCAGAAGAGGAAGTTGATGAGTAATAGCACCGGCAGACATGAAGGCCATCGTGAACGCCTTAGGGAAGCGGCTCAAGTGGATTCGGACTTATCAAGCTTTAGCGATTATCAAACATTAGAGTTTTTGTTGAGTTTTGATATTCCACGCAAGGATACTAATGAAATTGCACATGATTTGATTGAAAGATTTGGAAGTATGGACGCTGTGTTTAAGGCATCACCCAGCGAGCTGTTTGATGTTCCGGATATGACCCGTAATGCCGCATATTTGATTTCGTACTTTAATGCTATTCATCGAAAAATTTTAATTTCAAAAGCAAAAGAAACAAGGACTGTTACATCTTATGCCGAAGCAAAACGTGTTCTTGCGCCATATTTTAATGATTTGGCTATAGAAAACGTATATATGGCAGCTTTGGATATTAACAATAAAGTGCTTAGCGTAGTTAGAATAAACAGTGGATTTGTTGATTCCAGTCCTTTAGATATATCTAAGGTAGTGTCGTTTGCAACCAGCGTTAAGGCAAAGAAGGTTATTGTAGCGCACAATCATCCGGGCGGCAATCCCAAGCCATCCATGCAAGACCGAACAATAACGAGTGTACTGTATATGACCTTGAGCGCAATGCACATTGAGCTTGCCGATCATTTAATTTTTGCGGGCGATTCTGTATATAGCTTCTTTATTCAAGGTAATTTTGACGATAATGCGCAAAGAATTTATACACGAGAGACTTGTTTGGCTTTACAAAAATGCAGACAACAGGGAGTTTATCTTTGTGAAAGTCCCGTTAGAATAACGGAGAATGACGAAGAGTGAGAATTTTAGGTATTGACCCCGGTTATGCAACCATTGGCTTTGGTGTTGTAGATAAGCTTACAACCGGACTTAAGGTTGTGGATTACGGCGTAATCGAAACGCCTAAAAACGAAGCCATTCCCGTTAGACTTGCGATTCTTGCTGATGCGTTGACCGGAATAATCAAAAAGTACAACCCCGATGCTATTTCGGTGGAAGAATTGTTCTTTAATACGAATATTACAACGGGTATTAAGGTAGCGCAAGCTCGTGGTGTTATATTACTGTGCGCCATAAAAGAATGTGGTCATTTGTATGAATATACACCGCTACAGATCAAGCAAGCGCTTACAGGCAACGGTAGGGCTGATAAAAAGCAAATGCAGTACATGGTAAAAGCTCTACTAAGGTTAAGTGAGGTACCTAAGCCTGATGATGCTGCCGATGCTCTTGCTGCGGCAGTTTGTCACGCGCATACAGCTACGTATAAGCAACGCGAGGCTTAACCATAGAGGGGGCTTATGTTTAACTATTTTACAGGAATTGTAAAAGATTTAGGGCTGAATACCGTAACTGTCGAAACGGGCGGAATTGGGTATGAATTTACTGTAAGCAGGTATTGTCTTAACAGCCTAAAAATTGACGATAAGGTTAAGATTTATGCGCACTTAAGTGTAAGAGAGGACGGCATAAGTCTTTTTGGCTTTTATTCTAAAGAAGAGCGAGCAATGTTTTTGCGACTTACCTCTATCAGCGGAATAGGACCTAAAAATGCAATTGGAATACTTAGTGGGCTTTCGCTCAATGATTTATGTGCCAGTATTGCAAGTGGTGACTTTAAGGCTCTTAGTGTAGTAAAAGGGATAGGCAAAAAGACTGCCGAACGTATTGTTCTTGAGCTTCGTGATAAGCTTGGCGAGGAATTTTCTATCGGTGGAGATAATATGTCTGCGGCAGTTAGCGACATTAACGACGATGCTGTGCTTGCTCTTATGGCGCTAGGATTTACAAAGCAAGAGTCTGTGAATGCTATAAAGCGCGTTGATACCAGCGGGAAGTCGGTAGAAGAAATAGTAAAAGCCGCATTAAAGAGAGGTTAATATGTTCGAAGAAGAAAGATTTGTTACAAGTACAAAGCTTGATTTGGACGGTGAAGAAAATTCACTCCGCCCTAAATCCTTTGACGAATATGTTGGTCAGCAAAAAATGAAAAACAATTTGCAGGTCTTTATCGAGGCGAGCAAAAAGCGTAACGAGGCGCTTGACCACGTTTTGCTTTATGGCCCCCCGGGACTTGGTAAAACCACCATGTCGCATATTATTGCGAGTGAGCTTGGTGTTCAGCTTCGTATAACAAGTGGTCCTGCAATAGAGCGTGCGGCAGATTTGGCGGCAATTCTTACAAATCTTAACGAAAACGACGTTTTATTTGTAGACGAAATTCACCGCTTAAATAGAGCAGTGGAAGAAATTTTATATCCCGCAATGGAGGACTTTGCTCTTGATATTGTTATCGGCAAAGGGCCTAGTGCGCGTAGCATGCGTTTGTCGCTTCCGCACTTTACCTTGATAGGTGCTACAACAAGGGCAGGTATGCTTACCGGACCACTTAGGGATAGATTTGGTGTTATTTGTAGGCTTGAGCTTTATGCTCCCAACGAGCTTGCTTCTATCATAAAGCGTAGCGCAAACATTCTTAATATCAAAATTGACGAAAAGGCTTGCCTTAATATTGCAAGTCGCAGTAGAGGAACTCCGCGTATAGCAAACAGACTTCTTAAGCGTGTAAGTGATTTTGCTATCGTTATGGGCGAGGCCGGAATAACCGAAAAGGTTGCAAACGTTGCGCTCCAGCATTTAGAGGTAGATGCCTTAGGACTTGACTATACTGACAGAAAAGTGCTTGAAACGATGATACTCAAATTCAACGGAGGTCCCGTTGGACTTGAG
>SVHR01000006.1 GCA_015055705.1 Clostridiales bacterium
GCCCGGGTCACCCTCGTCGGCGTTGCAGACAACGTACTTTTGGTCGTTCTTAGCATTGAGAGTAGCAATCCACTTTTTGCCGGTGGGGAATCCGCCGCCGCCACGACCGCGAAGTCCGCTGTCGATCAAAAGCTGGATAACGCTTTCGGGGGTCATTTCCTTAACGCACTTCTCATAAGCCTTGTAGCCGTCGAATGCGATATATTCGTCAATGTTCTCAGGATTTATTCTGCCGCAGTTTCTCAAAACTATACGCTTTTGGTTGCTATAGAACGGAGTCTGGTTGATGGGCATGGGCTCGCCGCTTTCGGTCTTATGATCGCCCAACAATCTGTTTACTCTACGGCCGTTTACGATATGCTCGGAAACGATCTCCTCAACGTCCTCAACCTTAACGCACTGATAGAACGCTCCGTCCGGATAAACCGCAACGATAACACCCTTAGCGCACAAGCCGAAGCAACCTGTCATAACGAGCTTAACTTCTTCTCTTACGCCGTACTCGGCAAGCTTACGCTCGAATTCTTCCTTTACCTTCATACTTTTGCCGGAGGTACAACCTGTACCGCCGCAAATCATAATATGTGCTCTTTCTAACATTAACCTCTTCTCCTTAGGGATTATTTGTTGTTAATCGAAGCGATGATTTCACGCGCTTTGTCGGGATTAACGTTTTTGTATGCTACTTTGTCCTTGCCGGTAGCGATTACTTCAACGACGGGTGCGCCGTCAAGAGCTTCCTTGCTGCCCTGCAAAACAACCTTTACGTGCTCGAGATTGAGCTTCTCGATTTCTTCCATGCAAGCCCTGATAATTGCTCTTGCTGCAGTTGCGCCGTCGTTGCCGATGCAGATTGCAACCTTAACATCGTTTTCTTGGATAGCGCAACTATAACCGATGGCAACCTTAAGGTTTTCGCGGATTGCTGCCAATTCTGCTGAACTTTTCATAAAGCTTTCTCCTCCAATTATTTAGATAGCCTCGGACGAATTACGCGTTGTATTGAGCGAAAATTCTGTCAAGGTCTTCGGGAACAAGGTTACCGTATACGTCACCGTTTACAGTCAATACAGGCGCCAAGCCGCAGCAACCGATGCAACGGGTAGCTTCGAGTGTAAACATCATATCCTCCGTGGTGCGACCCGGCTCGATATGTAAACGCTCCTTAACTCTGTCGAGAAGAACTCCCGATCCTTTTACGTAGCAAGCTGTTCCCAAGCAAATACCGATCTTGTACTTACCCATGGGCTCAAGGTTGAACTGCGCGTAGAACGTAGCAATTCCGTAAACTTCCTCAACGGGAACCTTGCAAGCTTCTGCGATGCGCTGCATGATTTCGATGGGGAGATATCCATAGATGTCCTGAGCCTTCTGCATTGCCTTCATCAAAGAGCCCTGTACGTTTTTGAGACCCTCAAAAACCTCGTCAAGCTGCTTTTTTTGTTCAGGCGTGTCTTTAAATTGGTTACTCATTTCCTTCTCCTTTTACAAAAAAATTTTTGCATTAAAAAGTTTTACGCGTATAACGCCATAAAATCTTATAGCATTATAACATACGAAAATACAAATTGCAAATACTTAACGCATAAAAATCAAAAAAAATAAATTAAGTTGCTAAAATAAGTAATTTTTTGTAAGTAAAAACCACTTTTGCCCCGCAGTATTTGAGCCTCGACGAAAAAGAATACGGCGACTGCTCACTAAGCGAAGACGCCAAATCGGAGTAAGCAGCAAGCAACTCGTCAAGCAGCTTGTCCGAGGAATATTCTTGCTTTAGCTCCTCTATCTCGACTACCGCAGAATTTAACTTTTTTGTCGCACTTTGCAAAACGTAAAGCGCCGCCGCCTCGGACAGCTGATTGCTATCCAAGGCAACGGTCGCAGAATAAATGCTTTCGAATATTTCTTCGGGAAGCATATATAGCTTTTGAACTTGCTCCCCTGTTTCTCTTTGGTCATACCTAAGCCTCAGCTTGTACTCGCCGGTGGAAACCACCTTATAGCCGTATCTGTCCGCAACGGCTTGAGCTTCTGTATCGGACGGATATACGGCAACCACAACCTCTCCGTCTGCAATATAACCGCCACCGCCCTTTTGCCTTATTTGGTCAGCGGCAGAGACTGCCTCAATCTCGTTATCGTACTGTCCCGAAATGACTGCGTAAAAAGTCTGCGCCTCGCTTTTTACGCTCTTGTCCTTAAAAAACAATACGTAAATAAGCGTCACCGCAAGACTTATTGCCAATATAAAAACAATAGTCCTTGCCCCTCGCGACGAGCCTCTTGCGCGCCCTACTATGTGAGGCTTTTCGTAATCGTAAATTATCCTTTTCATTGCTTAAATATATGATTGATTTTGCGTCTATATGCTTACTTGTACTTGCGAACGATTATTTCTTTATTTGCAAGACTATCCGTAAGCTTAATACTGTTTGTATTGTATCCTCTGTCCCCTACACAAAGCTGCCATTGCCCCTCTCCGCTGTTTTCTATGCGGAAGCTAAAAGTGCTTTCACCACGACGCACGGTGAATTTTGCCTCGTGCAGCGATGGGGGCATTTTGGGACTTACGGTGATAACGTCACCGCAAAAGCTTATGCCAAAAAGATATCTTATTATTACATAATAATACCACGAAGCGGCACCCGTGTACCAGCTCCAGCCACCCTTACCCGCAGGCTGAGAATAGACGTCTGCGCTGATTACGTAAGGCTCAACCTCGTAAGTTCTTACGCCATCCTTTGTCTTGCAATGGTTTATGGGGCTGAGCATATTAAGCAGCGTGTAAGCATACTCCCACTCTCCGATTTCAAAAAGGCTCATCACGTACCATACCGCGCCGTGAGTATACTGCCCACCGTTTTCTCTCACTCCGGGAGGATAGTCGCAAATATATCCCGCCTTGATCTCCTTTAGCGGCGGTGTGAGCAGCTTGATTATTCCGTGCTCGGCATCGACAAGCTTGTTTGCCGCAGACAGCAAGGCAAGCTTTGCTTTGCCGCCCATAGCGCAACCGCTTATCGCCGCAAAGGACTGCGTAATAAGATCGATTTGACACTCCTTGCTGTCCTTACTTCCAAGCACCGTTCCGTCATCGCAGTAGGCACGGGTATACCATTCACCGTCCCACGCCTTGTCGATGGCCTCCTTAAGCCTATCTTTAAGCGCAAAATAAGGCTTCTTGTTTTTTATGTGCGGCATAAATTTGCTTACCGCAAGGTATAAAAACATACTACCCCAAACGGTGGTACCCTTGCCTTCGATACCCACCTTATCCATAGCGTCGTTCCAATCGCCGCCGCCCATAAGCACCAACCCGTTTTTGCCAAGCCGAGCCGACGCCTTAATCGCCTTTAGACAATGCTCCAAAAGAGTTCCCGTTTTTGCCGTAAACGCAGGCGCGCCGTAATAATCCTTACCCCTCATTTTTACATCCTCAAGGTACGGGATGCGCTCGTGCAAAATATTTTCGTCGCCCGTAAAGGCAATATACTCGGCGGTGATAAACGGCAAGAAAAGTCTGTCGTCCGAAATTTTGGTACGCACTCCGGTTTGCGGCGGGTGCCACCAATGCTGAACGTCACCAGCCTCGAATTGATGTGCTGCACACTCCAAAATGTGACTGCGAACAAGGGTTGGATTGACATACAAAATAGCCAAGCAGTCCTGAAGCTGATCCCTAAATCCTATTGCTCCGCCCGCCTGATAAAAGCCGGTTCGCCCCCAAAATCTGCTACACAAAGTCTGGTACGGAAGCCACTTTGCAATATAGTCTATGGAGGGATTTCCCGTAGAAACGGACACACTCGAAAGCGAAGAGTAATACTTTTTTGCTTCTCTAATCATAAGCTCGCTATCGGTTAGATTTACCTTGCAGTCAGCGCTTAGATAAAAGACCGCCTTACTGCTACACAGTGCAGGAACGAATAATTTTGTCTTTATACAAGGCTTTACCCCGTGACCAAGCTTGCCGTCAAAATCGTGAAAATTGCCAAATTTATCCATAAATGACTGTTTATGACAGACATAATCAGTAATTTCTTTGTTGCAACCAATGACAAATTTGCTTCCGTTATACAAATTCTTTACGTTAAGCGCGCCGTCAAAGGTGCATACCAAATTATGCGCTGTCTTAAACGCAAAGTCGCCTATAACAGGCGAAACGTAGAAAAGAACGTCCACGGTCCTATCCGCCTTTGCCTCGGAGGTAAGCGTAAGCTCGTAATATTTTGTGTTGTCCTTAATATATTCGCGAAGCCTCGAATAAAAGCCATTGTAGTTGCATCTGAACTCGGTATAACCAAAGCCGTGAATAGCTACGTAATCGGCATCCACCCTTGTGGGCTGAAACGCACAGCTCCACACCACGCCGTCTTCTATCATAACTATGCCCTCCGAGCACTCATCTGCAACGGGATCGTTGCTCCACTCGGTAAGCTTATTCTCCCTTGAATTTTGGTAGTAGGTATAGCCGCCACCGCTTTCCGTAATAAGGGTACCGAATTTTTTATTTGCAATAATGTTGCTCCACGGCCTAGGGGTGGGATCGCTTTTGCTAAGCTCTATCGCATAGCTTCCGTCCGCCAAAAAGCCGCCCTTACCAAGCTTATATGCATACTCAGGTCTTGGCATTCTTGCCTTAGCAAAAGGCACCGCCCTTGCACGCTTAGCTTGAGGCAATCGGCTTTGTATTATCTCGTCAATATCGGTTGCCGAGCGCCTTGCTTTTTCTGCCTCACCCGGCTCGGCTTGTCTGTTTACAAATGACACAATACAGTTTTTTTTCACCAGCCCATCAAGACCTGTAATAAGCTTTTCCTTAGTAAATCCGTCACCGTAATAAGCAAAAACTATTCGCACCCTTACACCCCAAAGACCAAGCGTGCCAAGCATTTTCAGCTTTCCCTTTATGCGCTCGCTTACCACGTTTGACTGTATATAAACAAGAGGCAATTCACCGTCAACAAAATTAGGTGAAGCATCGTAAATGAGCTTGGAAGCAACCCTATTCATCGCCTTATTTATGCCATACCCCCTTGCAACGGTAGCACAGGCAGAAAGTGCCTTGTCAAAATAGCCCACACGCCGTGTAAGCTCTATTTGTTTTTTCAGCTTGCTGTAATCGGTACCCACTAAAATGTATATTTGCAAGGTCACAATCTCTCCGGGCGCCAAGCTAAGCTCGACAGATCCGCTTACAATCGGATCGAGAACTCTGCCAAAATCGTCACCCTTACCGCGATTAAAGAAGTTTGCGCGGTTGGTTTGATAGCGTACCCTATGCCTTAAGCCGACGTCAAAATAATGAGCAAGCATAAGCTCCCCTCTTGTTGCGGTCACGGCTCTCAAATCTCCGTCAAAAGCGGTGCTAACAAACATTCCCGAAAATGTTTTGTGCGCAAGGTCCTCGTATAGCGGCGCAAGAGCAATTTCCATATAGGAGCTAAGCCTTACGTCCAGCCTATTTTCGCTGATATTTTTGAGTTTAATTTGCCTTGCCTCGCCGCAAACGCCCACCAAAACGCAGGCTGACTGAACAACCTCACACTTGCCGTCACAGTAAATAAATTCGCTTTGTCCCTCGCTGAAAAACGCTTTGTCCTTTTGAATATCTATTCTTTCTGCACCGTAGCTTAGATACACCTTAAGTCCACCGCTATGATTATAATATCTCGAAATATATTTGCCGTCAAAGTACGAAAATCCATTACCGCTATCGTCAACCAGCACCGAATATCTGCCGCCCGTCATTAGATTGATTTGCGGTGGCGAAAGCTCCTTTGCCTCTTCAACCGTAGGCGACTGCGCCAAAACAGGATAATCCACCTTTTTCTCCGCCTTAGGTATATCCGTGCCCGTAATAAGAAGCTGTGCCGCACGCATATCGGGTGAGCAAAGATTCTTTATTAAGGCGTCGTCACACAAATAATTACAAATGGCCGCAAGAATCATTCCTTGATGGTGCGCCATGTACGTTTTGATTATCTCGCCGTCATACGCTTCGTAAAGTCCATACTCGCCCAAAAGCCCGTTTTGTATCAATTTTGACAGATTTTTTGCCGTTTGATTGGGAAAATACGGCAAGAAAAGCAACGAAGAATACGGCGAAAGAACGGCCTTGCGCTTTTCGTTGCTTAGCGAAATATTAGGGACACCAAACGCCTTGTACTGATAATTTCCAAGGTCGTCAGTTTGGGAATACTGCGATTCTGACACACCCCAAAAGGACAAATTATTTTTTGCAGCGTACGCCTCGTTTGCCCTAAGCACCGCCTTTGCCGAGCTTTGCAACATACTTCCCTTGTGATACTTAAAGTACAAGCTGCTCATCATATACTCAAATGCACCGCCCGTCCACGAGTATAGCGAAACCCCCTTATAACGAACGTGACGTACAGACAAGTTTGCAAAGCACGAGGCCTTAAGCTTACCCGTGCCGATACCAACAAGGTAAGTCAACATACTCTCGCTACCGAGCAAATCATAATAATTGCCGTCAAAGCTCTTTGTATTATCGTCGTAGCCAATGCAAAGCAAACCTCTGCGGCTATCGAAAAATGCTCCCAAATCGGTGCTTTGAATAAGCTTTTTTATGCGTTCACACAGTTGCCCCTTGGTACTGTTTCGCAAAAGAATTAGCGCCGCAAGCAAATTACCGCTATCTACTGCCGAAACGTAGCCGTTAAGCCGTTTGAGTGAGTATATATCCAGCCAATTGTAGAGGTTACCCCTCCACTTGTCCGCGCGCTCGATTGAAGCTATTATCCTTTCTGCGTAAAAATTAAACTCATTACCGTCAATAAATTTCATTTTGTGGGCGCAAAAAAGCCCCGTAATCATAAATGAAACGTCCGTAGGAGAGGTGCGCGGCGCATAACCAACACCGCCCTCCTCTTGATAATTGTCAAACGGCAAATAGTTGTTCTTTTCCTTAAGCTGTTTTTCAAAAAATCTCCAAGTATCACGTGCAATACCATTTAGCTGCTCTTTTGCTTGAGCTGAAACCTTATCCTTGTTCTCATACGGCTCGCTTAAAAGCGCGGCATATAAAATACCAAAGGCGAATACTACTGCAAGCACCACAAATATCCAGCTGAAATCTAAAATTACGGAAACTAAAAAAAGCGCTGACACAACCACGTTGGGCGCAAACGAAACCTTGCCGCCGCTGTGAGCAAAAACCTTCCAGTCAAGCAAATTCTTTTTTGTTATTAAGCGAATCAACGTAACCAAAATTGCCTTTGCATAGCAGAACGCCACCGTAGGCAAAGTCGTTATTAAAAGAAGCTGTCTAAGCCATTCCTTGAGGGTAGATTTAGGCGATAAAATCAGCCACCTAAGGGATGAAATTAGAGCAATCAAATTTAGCACAAAAGCCGCCGCCACCCACAAAATAGGCATGGACGAAAAGTGCGAAAATGTCAAAAAAATTATGCTTGCTATAGGGATAAGCCCAAGCAAAATATTACTTAGAATATGAAGCTTTGCAACACCCGAAATCGGATTGTGTATACGCCTGCCCTTAGCGTCTTTAATACGCGGAAACAAAAACGGAAGCAGCTGCCAATCACCGCGAAGCCACCTTACATTGCGCCCAAGATATGACGAATAGGTGGGCGGAAAATTGTCAAGCGCGCCCAAGGCGCTGTTGCCACAGCCCGCGATTGCGCCCTCTACAAAGTCGTGCGAAAGCACTCTGTTGTCCATAAAAATTGCGCCTACCTTAGAGGTAAATTCCTTTACTCTGTAAATACCCTTACCCGTATAATTACCGCTATCGAAAATATCATAATTGGCGTCTGCAATATAGTTGTCGTAGCTATTAAGTCCCACTCCGTCAGACATCAATTTTGCAAAGGGTGAACCCAGCGAGGACGGCTGTGACCTTACGTTAAGACCCACCACGGCCTTAGTTGCGTTGTACGGATGCTCCATTATTTGCACAAGCTCGTAAGCGCAGTTAAGCATGGTGTCGCTGTCGAGAGTTACTACGTACCTTACCTTATAGGAATTACCCAAAATAAGGTCAAAATTGCTATTTATGTCTGACATAATAAGATTATTTAAATCTAAAATAGCACCTCTTTTCTTTTCCCAGCCTTGAAACTTACCGCTACTGTCACAAAATGAGCGTTTTCGCACAAACAGATTAAATCTTGCTCCAAGTGCCGAAACACGCTGTTTTGCCCTTTGGATAATGCGCTTATCGACGTCAGAACAGTCGCCCTTGTCGCTTGACGGCAGGTCTAATAAAAGCCCGTACGAAAAAATTTTGTCCGGGTTTGCATAGCTTGCCGTAAGCATATTATCCACCATTTCGTCCACCTCACTCTCGGAAAAAACGATGACGGGAAAAGCTATCATAGCCCTAACGTCCTCTGCTATTTCGCGTCGCGGCATATACCTGCGACTAAAGGCCATAGCGTTTATTTTTGACAAGGCCTGAAGCGCCAAGCAAAATGCAATAGGCACAAATGCAATTCCTGCCACTACACCAAAATCAGGTGCGATAACGCCCACCAAAACGCTTAGCAAAGCGGTAATCACTCCCACTAAAAACGCGCACACAAAAAAGCCCACGCGGCTTAGCGGCCTTGGCAGAATATAGTACGCTATGTCCTTATTCTCGGATAAAGCATTCTTTACAATTTTGCCGGCAATGTAAAATTCACTAACGTTTTTCGCCTTCTTATTTATTGCCCTTAGGTACACCATTTTTGTGGGCGTCGTGCAATCTCTGTACACTATTCCCTTATAGTCGGACAGGAATTTATCAAGAGGACAAAGCGACAAAATAAACTCATCGGTAAAGCACGAGCAAAGAGTAAAAAGCGACCTTATCGAACTACTTACACCGCCGGTATATTTGGCACAAGCAGACAAAAAATTGTCCGCCCTTGTAAAGGCACTAAGGCCGTTGCCTTGGCAAATTTTATCAAATTCCTTAAGAAGCTTTCCGTCGGCATACTTAACAAAAGCATAAGCGTAGCTGTTGTACTTTAGCTGATAAAAATCTATCCTATCACGACTTATATCTTCTTTTGCGGCGGCAAATTTCTGGTTTATCACATTAGAGCGAGAACAGAAAATCGCCACGTATTCAAGTAGCGCCAAATTGATGGCGGCGGGCAGCAATTGCACCTCGTCAAACCTAAGCGGCAAATACTCGTTAAAGGCGCTCACACATTGCTTTACCGTGCTTTCGCTTACCGCACCGCCGCTACCCTTTACAATAAGCGAAGCAAGCGCATAAACACGCGGCACACCTCCGAAGCCGGGCAACCTATTATACGCCGCCATCAGCCTTTTTTGATCGGACATAACCTCGACAAGCTTGTAATAGTTGTCGTAAATCCAATTTTCAAAATCAAGGCATTTGCCTTGCCCTAATTTTGCACTTATACGCCTATATGCACCGTTTATCGCACTCATTATAAGTCGCGCCGAAAAATGCGGCGTAGAGCGCGCAGAGGCGTTTATTTCGGCGGCAAGTGATGTCACCGCGGATATCAGCTCATTCTCGCTCATTACGCCCGTAAGCCTCATATTAGGCGAATCAATGGGTGCAAGCACCTTGTAGGCAATTATCGTCACTATCACAAACAGCAAGGTTAAACCAAAATACAGCATAAGTTTCCTCTTAGCAAATAATAGCAAATTATAACCGTCCAAGGCTTTTTTATGCGTTGTACCTTGTAACAAAAAAGCCGACCTTACATTTTGTAAAGTCGGCTTTATGCTTTGAATTGAATTAGACTTAGATGTTTACGTCGTTAGCGTAAAGGGGATACTTAACGCAAAGCTTCTTAACCTCTGCTCTTACGTAGTCAAGTGCTGCTTCCTTCTCCTTGATAACCTTTGCAATGCAGTTACCGATAACAACCATATCCTCTTCCTTCATGCCTCTCGAGGTTACGCTGGGAGTACCAACTCTGATACCGCTGGTAACGGTCGGCTTTTGGGGATCGTTGGGGATGGAGTTCTTATTAACGGTGATATTGCACTCGTCAAGAAGGGTCTCAAGCTCCTTACCTGTAATGTCGAAGCCGGTAAGCTTAACAAGCATAAGGTGGTTGTCGGTGCCACCCGAAACAAGGCTTACGCCGTTGTCCATAAGGGTCTTAGCCAATGCCTGAGCATTGAGGATAACCTGATGCTGATATGCCTTGAACTCGGGAGTAAGAGCCTCACCGAATGCAACTGCCTTACCTGCGATAACGTGCTCGAGCGGTCCGCCCTGAACGCCGGGGAAAATTGCCTTGTTGATCTTCTTTGCAATTTCCTCGTCGTTGCACATAATCATACCGCCACGGGGTCCGCGAAGAGTCTTGTGAGTGGTGGTAGTAGCAACGTGTGCATACGGGAACGGGCTTTCGTGCTCGCCTGCAATAACAAGACCGGCAATATGAGCGATATCCGTCATAAGGTATGCGCCAACCTTGTCTGCGATTTCTCTAAAGCGCTTGAAGTCGATTTTACGCGAGTATGCGCTTGCACCTGCAAGAATAAGCTTGGGATGGTGCTCTAAAGCAAGTCTTTCTACCTCGTCGTAGTTGATGGTTTCGGTTTCGTCGTCTACGCCGTAGGGGATGATGTTGTAGTTTTTACCCGAGAAGTTAACCGGGCTACCGTGCGAAAGGTGTCCGCCGTGAGCAAGATTCATACTCAAAACGGTGTCGCCGATGTTGAGCAAAGCAATGAACACAGCAAGGTTTGCCGATGCGCCGCTGTGCGGTTGAACGTTAGCAAAGCCGCAATTGAATGCCTTTTTTGCTCTTTCGATTGCAAGGGTCTCTACCTCGTCAACGTACATGCAACCGCCGTAGTAACGCTTTCCGCTGTAACCTTCGGCATACTTGTTGGTAAGGTGCGAGCCAACTGCCGCCATAACCGCAGGGCTAACAAAGTTCTCGCTTGCAATAAGCTCGATGTTGCCTCTTTGACGGTCAAGCTCCTTTGCCATGCTGGCATAGAGCTCGGGGTCCTGCTGCTGAATAAGTTTCAAATCAATCATTTTATTCACTCCTATAAAGTAATTTTCGTATTATGTACTCGGCGGCTAGTGCGCCGCAATAAGGCAAGTCATTTACCCACCAAAGACTATTTTACAATGTCCAGCGCAAATCGTCAAGTGTTTTGTCCTGCTTTTCGCCGTCACTCATTCGTTTTATTTGAGCTTTGCCGGTCTCAAGCTCGGTCTCGCCTATTACGACCACGTATTTTGCACCGATTTTGTCTGCGTATTTAAACTGTGCCTTGACGCTTCGACTCATAAAGTCCGTTTCGGCACTACAACCCTTGCTTCGCAAATCAGCTACGAGGCTACGACACTTATCACGACAAAGCTCGGACTGACAAGCAATAAAATATTCGGTGCGCGGTTGAACGAACTCCTTGCAGTTTGCTTCAAGCAGCATAAGCAATCTTTCGATGCCCATACCAAAGCCTACGCACGGTGTGGGCTTGCCACCTATGGAAGTAACAAGATTGTCGTATCTGCCGCCACCGCAAACGGTGCCCTGCGCGCCAAGCGAGGTGGTAACGAACTCGAAAACCGTTTTGGTGTAGTAATCAAGTCCGCGCACGATGGACGGATTTACGCTGAACGGAATGCCCTCGGCTGTCAAAATTTCCTGCAATTTTGTAAAATGCGCGTTGCAATCATCACAGATAAACTCCAAAATACTGGGAGCCGACGCCACAATTTGCTTGCACTTATCGTTTTTACAGTCGATAATTCTAAGCGGATTAGTGGCAAATCTGCGCTTGCAGTTTTCACACATTCCGTCAAGGTGGTGGCTAAGATATTCTTTGAGCGCCGCATTGAATTTTACTCTGCACTCGGGGCAGCCTATACTGTTGATATTAAGTGCAAGGTCCTTAACGCCCACGCTTTTGAGTAATGTATAAGCCGCGCTTATAACCTCGGCATCCGCATAGGGCGAGGGTGAGCCGTACATTTCGACACCAAACTGATGGTGCTCGCGAAGTCTGCCCGCTTGCGGTGCCTCGTATCTAAACACCGGTGTAATATAAAACATTTTAAGCGGCAACGACATAGCCTCGAGGTTGTTTTCGATATAGCTTCGAGCTATACAGGCCGTGCCTTCGGGCTTAAGCGTTATCGATCGATGACCCTTATCCTCGAAGGTGTACATTTCCTTAGATACCACGTCCGTTTCGTCGCCAATCGAGCGCAAAAAAAGCTCGGTGTGCTCAAAAGTAGGGGTACGTATCTCCAAAATATTGTACAATTTGCACACGTTGCGAATTTGCTCTTCGATGTATTGCCACTTATAGCTTTGGGAAGGCAATACGTCCTTTGTTCCCTTTGGAATATTTACCATAACTGCTTCCTTATAAAATGTATTTCTTTAGATCTTGACTTGCTGCCTGAACACCCAAATGCTCTAAGACGTATTTTTCGTCAATTTCGATGGTGATAAGCGGATGGTCGCCGCTTGCATTAAAGCTTACGTCCTCTAAAAGCCTTTCCATAATGGTGTGCAATCTTCGTGCACCGATATCCTCGCTGCTGGAGTTTTCGTCAACGGCAATTCTCGACATAGCCTCAATTGCATCACGTTTAAATACCAGCTCGATATTGTCCACCCTAAGCAAGTGAGCGTACTGCTTGGTGATTGCGTTTTCGGGCATTGTAAAGATGTTTACAAAATCCTCGTACGTTAGGCTTTTTAGATCGACACGAATGGGAAATCTGCCTTGAAGCTCAGGAATCAAATCTCCTACGCTGGAAACGTGGAATGCACCCGACGCGATAAAAAGTATATAATCGGTCTTTATAGCGCCGTACCTGGTCATAACGGTGCTTCCTTCTACTATGGGAAGAATGTCACGCTGAACACCCTCGCGAGAAACGTCCGGGCCACCCGACGCGCCCTTTGCTGCAATCTTGTCGATTTCGTCAATAAATATTATACCCTCTTGCTCAGCTCTGCGAATACCCTCTGCCGTGATATTATCCATATCTATAAGCTTTTCGCATTCCGCTTCGGTCAAAAGCTTGATTCCTTCCTTTACCGTAACCTTGCGATGCTTCTTACGCTTTGGCATAAGTCCGCCCATAATCGAGCCGAGGTCGATTTGCGCGCCGCTACCCGGAATAAGCTCCATACTTTTGGGCAAATCATCCACCTCGATGTCCACGATTACGTTGTCGAGCTTACCACTGCGAAGCTCGTCATACACGTTTTTTGTAAGAATATCGTCCGCGGTATCGGCGTTTTTGCTCTTTTTAGCCTTTATTATAGCGTCGGCTATGCTCTTTTCTGCCTTTTCTCTGGCTCGAGTCTCAACCGTTGCCATGTTTTCTTCCTTAACAAGACGAATGGCTGTTTCGGCGAGGTCACGAATCATGGACTCTACGTCCCTGCCTACGTAACCTACCTCGGTGAATTTTGTTGCTTCCACCTTGATAAACGGCGCACCCACGAGCTTTGCGAGTCTTCGTGCAATCTCGGTTTTACCTACGCCGGTAGGTCCCTTCATAATTATGTTCTTGGGCGTGATTTCGTCACGGATTTCGTCGGGAAGCTGACTGCGGCGGTATCTGTTGCGAAGTGCCACGGCAACCGCCCTCTTTGCCTCTGACTGCCCTATGATATATCTGTCAAGCTCACTTACAATTTGCTTGGGAGACATTTCCATACTAAACCTCCTCTACAACAAGATTGTTGTTGGTAAAGATACAAATCTCACTTGCAACCGTCATAGCCTCGACTGCGATTTGTCTTGAGTCCATATCGGTGTTCTTTGCAAGCGCACGAGCCGCCGCAAGCGCATAATTGCCGCCGCTACCGATTGCCGCAATACCGTTTTCGGGCTCAATCACATCACCAACGCCCGAAAGCACAAACATCTGCTCGCTGTCGGCAACTATCATCATAGCCTCGAGGTGGCGAAGAACCTTATCGCCGCGCCAAAGCTGAGCAAGCTCAACCGCGCTACGCATAAGATTTCCGCTGTATTTGTTAAGCATCTGTTCAAAAAGCTCGGTAAGCGAAAAAGCATCGGCAACCGAGCCTGCAAAGCCTACCACTACCTTGCCGCCGTAAAGTCTACGAACCTTTTTGGCGTTTCCTTTCATTACTACCTGCTGACCCATCGTAACCTGTCCGTCACCGGCAATAACAGTCTTGCCATTCTTTTTAATTCCGACGATGGTCGTACCTTTAAGTTCCATAATACCTCCTGTTATAAAAGTATTTTATAGATTTTAGACCTTCTAACAATTATTTAGACCTTGAATCAATTTCGCCATATCCTCGATTGCTCTGTTTGACAGCGCCTGCTTTCGTGTCGCCTTGTCGCGAACGTGATTCAATAGCGGCGGAAGCAATCCAAAATTGGCGTTCATAGGCTGAAAGTCCTTACTTTCTCGCTCTAAATAACCTGTAAGCGCGCCTATCATTGTGGTAAGGGGAAATTCAATTCCGTCCTTGCCACTTAGCATTCTCGCCATATTAAGTGCCGCAACCAGCCCCGATGCAATACTTTCTACATACCCCTCTACGCCGCTAAGCTGACCTGCGATAAAACAGCTTGGGTGATTTTTTAGTCTGAAGTGCCTATCTATTAACTGCGGTGCATTGATATACATATTTCTATGCATAACTCCGTATTTAAGATATTCGGCGTTTTTTAGCGCAGGTATTAGTCCAAAAACTCGCTTTTGCTCACCGAATTTTAGGTTGGTTTGAAATCCCACGATATTAAGCATGGTGCCCGCCTCGTTTTCCTTGCGAAGCTGAACGACAGCAAACGGACGCTTGCCTGTGCGAGGATCGATCATTCCAACCGGCTTAAGCGGACCAAATCGAAGGGTATCCACTCCTCGGTCTGCCATAACCTCGACGGGCATACACCCCTCGAAGATTTCGCTTTTTTCGAAGCTTTTTAGTGTCGCTCGCTCGGCAGAAACAAGCTCTTTTATAAAATCGTAATATTCCTCTCGGCTTAAGGGGCAGTTGATATAGTCGTCCTCACCTTTGCCATACCTGCTTGCCGTAAACGTATGCTCTGCAATCACCGATTCTGCCGAAATAATTGGCGCAGCCGCATCGTAAAAGTACAAATTTTGTCCAAGCAGCCCACTTATAAAATCACCTAATGGGCTAAGCGTAAGCGGCCCCGTTGCTATTATAGTGGGCTTAGTCAGGTCAATGCTGTCCACAATTTTGCTTATGACGGTAATATTGGGGTTTTCTTTAATCCTTGCAGTAGCTATACTCGAAAACCTTTCTCTATCCACCGCCAAGGCTCCGCCTGCCGGCACCTTTACGCTGTCTGCAACGGCAAGAAGTGGACTACCCAATAGCCTGAGCTCGGCCTTTAGCAGTCCGCTTGCAGTGAATGGGTCGTTGCTTTTGAAGGAATTACTGCAAACTACCTCGGCAAAATTGTCGCTGTGGTGCGCAGGAGACGCCTCGATTGGCTTCGCCTCGAAAAGCGTAACCTTTATGCCAAGTGACGCCAGCGTGAGTGCCGCCTCGCACCCTGCAAGTCCTGCGCCGACAATCAAAACCTCTTTCATTTGTACCACCTTATTCGCCTTTTACCAAGTATTTTTTGCCACATTCCTTGCTTGCGCATACAAGATAATCCTTGCCCTCATGCTTGCGTACAACCATGTAGCTGCCGCATTCGGGGCACTTTGTATCCGCAACCTTATAAGAGGAAGCAAATTTGCACTCGGGATATCCCGTACAGCCAAAGAACATCGATTTACCTCTTTTGGGTGTAAGCGGCTTGCCGCAAAGCGGACAGGTACCGCAGTCCTTTTCTTCCTCTTTGTTTTCGATGTTACGAATATTTTTGCACTTAGGATAGCCTGAGCATGCCCAGAAATCACCAAATCTGCCCTTGCGTAATACCATCGGCTTGCCGCATTTTTCGCATTTTTCACCCTCGATACGAGGTTCAACGGGCGCAGGCTTGCCATCGCCATCAAGCGGGCGGGTGTTTTTGCACTTGGGATAGTTGGGGCACGCCAAGAACTTGCCGAATCTGCCCTGACGCTCTACCATGTTGGCGCCGCAGTTTTCGCAAATCACGTCGCTGATTTTGTCGGGAGCCTTAAGCGAAAAGCTGTCGCCCATAGCAAATGCAATTTTATCCTCGAAGCCCACGTAAAAATCGCTGATTACGCTTCGCCACTGTCTTGCTCCGCCCTCGATTTCGTCAAGCTGCTCTTCCATGTTTGCGGTAAACTTAACGTCCATTATTTCGGGAAAATATTTTATGAGCATATCCGTCACCTTTTCGCCAAGTTCGGTGGGGACAATAAACTTTCCGTCCTTTACGGTGTACTCTCTGCTGAACAGCAAAGTCACGGTGGGAGTATAGGTTGCGGGACGGCCTATGCCCTTTTCTTCCATCGCCTTGACGATAGAAGCCTCTGTATACCTTGATGGCGGCTTGGTGAATTTTTGATCGAATTTATACTTTACAAAGTCAAGCTTTTCGCCCTCGACCAAATCGGGAATGGTAGAAGACTCCTCTTCCTCGTCCTCTTTTTGTTCTACAAAGTTTTTATACACTACGGTAAAACCGTCGAACTTGGGAGCTTTGCCGGTAACCTTAAAGCCGTAGTCACCCGCCTTAACGTCAGCTGTAAGCGAATCGTAGGTGGCGTCACTCATCTGGCTTGCCAAAAATCTTTCGTAAATAAGCTTGTATAAGCGATAATTAGTCCTGGACAGCACGCCGCTGAGGCTTTCGGGAGTGCGGGACAGCGTAATCGGGCGGATTGCCTCGTGCGCGTCCTGCGCCGACTTTTTGGACGCATAAACATTAGGCTTGGTCGGAACGTACTCCTTGCCGTACTTATCCTCGATGTATTCTCTTGCTTCTTTAATCGCACCTGCCGATACTCTGGTGCTGTCGGTACGGATATAAGTAACAAGAGCGACCTTGCCCTCGCCCGGGATTTCGATACCCTCATATAGGTTTTGCGCCGCTTGCGTGGTTTGGGTAAGAGTCATACCAAGCTTGTTAAGCGCGTCCTGCTGCATAGTAGACGTGGTAAACGGAGCAGACGGCTTTGACTTTGTTACGCTTCTTTTTACTGCGGCTACCGTGTACTCCTTGCCGTCAAGATTAGCGATAACCTCGTCTACCGCCTCCTTACTTACAAGCTTGATTTTTTTGCCAAGCCTTGTTGCAAGAACTGCCTTTATATTCTTTTTGTTCTTTTCGAGAATAGAAGCAAACGGCCAATATTCCTCGGGCTTGAAAGCGCGAATCTCACGCTCGCGCTCAACTATAAGGCGAAGCGTAACCGACTGAACTCTACCTGCCGACAGCTTACCCTGAATTTTTTTACAAAGCACGGGCGAAACCTTATAGCCAACCAGTCTATCCAGAACTCTGCGCGCTTGTTGAGCATCCACAAGGCTTTCGTCTATAGGACGCGGATTTTTGAGCGCATTTTGAATAGCATTTTTGCTTATTTCGTTGAACTCAATTCTTATTTTATCGGTTTTATCAAGCCCTAAAATTTCGGCAACGTGCCACGAAATAGCCTCACCCTCTCTGTCCGGGTCGGTTGCTAGCAAAATCTCATCTGCCTTTGCGGCTTCTTCGCTAAGCTTTTTTACTATTTCCTTTTGGGCCGAAATAATTTCGTAGCGCGGAGAAAAGTTGTCCCTTACGTTGACCGAAAGCGACTTGGGCGGCAAATCACGAACGTGACCCTTGGTTGCAAAAACCTTGTAGCCCTTTCCCAAATATTTCTCGACTGTTTCCTTTTTTCCTATACCTTCTATAACAACAAGCTTCATATCTACCTTTACCTTACGCCATACGCATTACCTATGCGAACGACGATTCCTTTAATCTCCATTCCCGTAAGCGTCGAATTGATATCCGATGCCCTAAGGTCAGAAAGCTCTATAAGCTCCTCTATCGTTTTATCACCGCTTTGCAGTAGAGTATAAATCTTTTCTTCAAAAAAGTCCAGCATAGGGAGCACTGTTTTTTCTTTTTTTGGAATATTTAGTCGTAATTCCGCCAGTACGTCCTCTGCCGAGCAAATGAGCCTTGCTCCTTGGACGATAAGGTTATTGGTGCCTTTAGAACGCGACGAGGTGATATTGCCCGGTACCGCAAAAACCTCTCTGCCTTGCTCGAGAGCGTAATCTGCCGTAATAAGCGCACCGCTTTTTGCGTCCGCCTCTACCACGATTATTCCTCGGCTAAGCCCCGCTATCAAGCGGTTACGCTCGGGAAATGTATATCTTGTTGGCACAAACGAGGGCGGATACTGCGTAAGAATAAGTCCGCTGTACTCGATTTCGTCCGCCAATTGACGGTGTAAAGAAGGCGTAATATGATCAAGTCCGCCACCTAATACGGCAACCGTCTTGCCCTTTGCCTTTAGGCATTCCTTATGTGCATAAGCGTCAATTCCGGTGGCAAGCCCGCTGACTACCGTTACACCGGCTTTTGCCAACGTACGGGCAAGCATTTCTGCCACCTCCTGTCCGTAGGTGGTGCAGGCACGTGTTCCCACTATTGCCACGGTGGGTGCATTAAGAACGTTTAGGTCGCCCCTATAATACAAAATTACCGGTGGGCAAACCTCCTTTTGCAATATGCTTTTGGGAAATCTGGTATCCGCACGGGTAAGAATATTTACATTTCTTTCTTTTATTTTGGCAAGCTCTCTGTCCAGAAACGACTCGTTGCGAAATCGCAGTAGCATTTCCACGTTCTTATCGCCCACAAATTTTCTTATCGAATCACTTGACGTTATGCCGTCCCAAATTTCCTTAGGTGAGCAAATATCAAGAAGAGCGTTAAGCCTTTTGTCGGTGAGCGACGAAAGCGATAACCAAAAATAGAGTTTATTGTCGTTCACTTTACTCTCCTATCCAAGCTACGGTACCCTATCGCCTCTGCTATGTGCTTGACGGCAATATTCTCGCTGCCGTCAAGGTCTGCTATTGTGCGAGCTACCTTTAGTATCCTATTGTACGCACGCGCCGACAGTCCAAGTCGCTCGAACGACATCTTAAGCAGCGCCTCGCTTTCGCCGTCAAGCTGACAGTACGTCGAAACCATAAGATTGTTCATTTTTGCATTGCTGTACACTCCCTGCCCCTCGAAGCGCGCAAGCTGAATTTGCCTAGCCTTGTTTACGCGTTGCTTAATCTCAGCCGAGGTTTCGCCGCGCTCCTTAGAGGAAAGGTCGCCGTAGGTAACGTTGTCCACCTCGATATGAAGGTCTATTCGGTCCATAAGCGGTCCCGAAAGCTTGGACATATACTTATTTATTTTTACAGGCGTACACGTGCACTCGTGCGTGCGCGAGCCGAAGTTGCCACATGGACAGGGATTCATGCTTGCAACCAGCATAAAGTTTGCAGGGTACTCTACCGTCCTTTGTGCGCGAGCAATGGTAACGACGCCGTCTTCAAGCGGCTGACGCAAAATTTCCAACGAATCTCTTGGGTACTCCAAAAGCTCGTCCAAGAACAAAACTCCGTTGTGAGCAAGGCTTATTTCACCCGGCCTCGCTGACGAACCGCCACCGGTAAGCGCTACCTTGCTTCCCGTATGGTGGGGAGCACGGAACGGACGGTTTACGATTATGCCTGTTTTGTCGTCAAGAAGCCCTGCTACGCTATGAATTTTTGTCGTTTCCAATGCTTCGGCAACCGAAAGGTCGGGCAAAATCGTTGGCAAGCACCTTGCGAGCATGGTTTTACCGCCGCCCGGAGGACCTATCATCAAAATATTGTGTCCACCGGCTGCCGCGATTTCCATTGCGCGCTTTGCCGCATACTGTCCCTTTACAAGCGAAAAATCCTCGGTAAACTTGCTTTCGTTACGTAGCTCCAAAATATTAAGCTTTGGCTCCGGCTCATAAAAAGCGGGATTAGTCAAAAAGTCAACGACCTCTTTAAGTGTTTCGAATCCGTAAACCTCTATCCCGTCTATATAGCTTGCCTCGTTTACGTTTGCCTTTGGTACTATAACCTTTTTGCAGCCAAGGTCAAGTGCCGAAATTATGATAGGCAAGATTCCACGTATAGGCTTGATTTTTCCGTCAAGTGACAGCTCGCCCAAAATGCCAAACGAATCAAGGTCGCTACAAGCAAACTGCTCGGTAGCGTACAGCATACCGAGCGCAATAGGCAAATCGTACATCGCCCCCGACTTTTTGGTGTCGGCAGGCGAAAGATTAACAGTTATTTTTTTAGGCGAAAACATATATCCGCTGTTGCGAATAGCGCTACGCACACGTTCCTTCGACTCTTTTACGGCGGCATCGGGCAGTCCCACAACGTCGATTACGGGCATACCGCTACCGATATCGATTTCGACTGTCACTCCGTAGCCCTTTATTCCGTCCAAGCCGAAGCTGTTGATTTTTGCCAGCATTGCTAAATTTCCTTACTTAATCAAGCTTACAAGCGCCGACTTGAAACCGTCACCCTTAGGCTCGAATTTTTTTATATTGCCATTCATTACGATATCGAGGAGAACGGCGGTATAATAGATGTGAACGAGTACGGCAATTGCCGAAAGGATAATTCCGACAACCTTCCACGCGCCTGCAAGCACCTCAACCGTGTATGTCGCCTCTAAAGTGAAGTACTGGCAATTAAGCAATACTCCACACGCGTTGATAAACACAAGGAACGCAGTTATACCAAAAATTTGCACGAGGCGTCTGTCCTTAATCACCGCTACTGCAAGCAAAAGAGCCGCAAGGCACGGGATAAGCGTAAGCTCGGACGAATCTACAAAATATGTGTTTACCGTAAAAAGCGCAAACGACACGAACATAAGTAGGTTTGCTCTGTTCTTGCGCGAGAGGTATATAATAAGCGTAATTGCAACAATTGCAATCATAAATAATACGCTGAACGCATAGGTCGGGAACGAAAGACTAAGTGCATTTCCGTTCTTGCCAAACAATGCGTAAAGCGATAAGCCGTTGTAGGTAAAGTAGCCAAGCGTATCGAACGGCTTAAGGTAGTAAACGTACAGCATCTTAAAGGGATTTGCGCCAACGGTATCAAGCACAAACGGCAACGTAATAAGATACGAAACCACCATGCAAGCAACCACCGCAATGGGAAGCTTGATTATAAGGTCGTGCTGAGAGCCCCAAAGCTTACCACGGTTTTTATCGTACCTATATGCAAAAATCTTTTTTACGTATGCGTAAATTACGAACGTCATGACGATGGGAAGCAAGAAAATGGACTCGAAGCAAATCAGTAGGCTTATGCTATAAGTGATGATAAGCTTGATATACTTGCGCTCCAGCATAAAGTACAGCATCGCAACAAGCGCAACCGCAAAGAACGAATAAACGCTGGGATAAATCGAGCCGAGCATAAATGCGGGGCAAAGTGCAACCAAGCCACCGACAGCAAGTGCTACAACCTCTCCTGCATATTTCTTTGCAATGTTATAAGCAAAAACCGCAAGCAAAATATCCGAAATCACAAACGGAAGCTTGAGGAAGATAACAGTTGCCACACTTGACGCGCTAAGCTCTGTAAAAAGCGAAAGCGCCGATCCGAAGAACGTCAAAATATACATCGTAAGCGGATAGAAGAAAACGTCCTCGTACATTTTCATAAAGCCGCTAAAGCCGTTGCTTACAAGATAATCAGTCATACCGAATATGCCCGAATAACCTGCTCGTATCGAGCTGAATGCAGTGGTAAATCCTACAATGCCTTTCATGGTAAAAGCCATTACCATACGGATAACCGCACCCACTGCCAAAGCAATGATAAAAATGTTCTTTGCTTTGATTTTGAATTCAGGAGCAATTCCGCGCAAGCCAAGGCAAAGAAGCCAAACCGCAACGGCAAAAATTACTATCGAGACAATTGCAAATATTACCGTAAAAGCAATTCCTCCACCTTGAGACGACAACAAAAAATTAGTCATAGATAAACTCCACCTATAAGTAAATTTAACCCATTATAGCAAATCTTGAAAATAATTGCAATTCTTTTTTCTATATATTGGCAACTTTTCATTTACAAATCCATTTTGGACAAACCACGACAAAATCGCTTTACAACAGACGGCGCTTGCGATATAATTGGTTCATGTATGATTTGATTTTATTTGATTTGGACGGAACCTTAGTAAACTCTCAAAGAGGAATAGAATTTTGCTTGCGCCACGTTTTTGATAGGCACGGCGTGACCTTTACCGGCGATATAACCAAGTTTATTGGGCCGCCCTTTGTACGCTCCTTTCCTCAGTTTTTGGGTACGGACGAGAGAAAAACCGAGCTTATGATAAGCGACTATCGCGATCTCTACGCCACTACGGGAGTTTATCAGACCACCCTTTTCCGCGGCATAACCGACCTACTAAGCTCGCTTAAAAATAGCGGAAAGGCAGTTGCGCTTGCCACAACCAAGCCGCGCCATTTTGCCGAGGTTATTCTAAAGCATAAGCGCATATATAAGTATTTCGATTTCGTATCGGGTACCGAGCCCGACGGATCGCTTACCGACAAGGTGGACGTGCTTAACAACGCATTTAGCCATCTACCCTTTTCACACGAGCAATCGGTGCTTATAGGCGACACGATTTATGATGCATTAGGAGCAAAAGAGGTTGGACTTGACTGCATAGGCGTAACGTACGGCTACGGCACTAAGGACGAGCTTACCTCCTGCGGCGTAAAGCAAATTGCCACATCCCCACGCGAAGTAAAGAAAATTCTTTTAGGTCAATAATCTTTTTGTCGCAAAAACGGATATACGTATTATAATTTTACTTACACAAACCAAAAAATACGAGAACATTATTTTGTTTCTCGTATTTTTTGGTTTGCGCTAAATATCAGCTTTTTAGATTAACTCTAGACAAACAAGTCTTAACGTAAGCCAATCATTGCCCTCGAATTGAGCATAATAATCATAATAGCTATCTACGTCAGGCGTATCTATTACAAACAATTCTATGCAACCCTCAAAAGCAGTACTTTCAATCCAAGTCACTCCTGATTCTGATGTTCTTTTAAGATTTACAAACTGTAAATTTTCGCAATCCTTAAAAGCAAATAATCCCACGTATTCTACACTAGTAGTAACTATCAACCCACGGATATCCGTACAGCCAAAAGCAAACGCGCCTACTTCCTCTGCATATAAATAAAAATTTGTTGCAGTAAGATTTTGGCATCCATAAAAAGCATAATCCTCTATAACTTGCACAAAAGGCATTTCCAACGATTCTAATGACGTACAATCCCTAAAGGCATTTGCCCCTATCGTCGTGACAGTATAAGGAAAGCTTACCGAAATTAGATTTACACATTCTCTAAAGCCATTCTCTGCAATCTTGGTAACCGGCTTTCCGTTATATTCTGAAGGAATTTCCAAATCTCCGCCAATTAACGATGCAATCATCTCCACCTCATACGTGCCATCACTTAAAAGATTATACTGCAGTAAATTGGGAATCCACTTTATGTAATAAGTTCCGCTTGTTTTTACTGCTATCTCCGCAGTTGTATATTCTGTTCCCGAGTATGATGAATTACTATACCAACCACCAAATCCATAACCTTCTCTACTCGGCGAATTGTAGATATTGCTTGCGTTAGGATGCAGCAGATTATTGCTTGTCCTTGTTACAGATTTTACATACGATTTATCCGACGAAAGCGTGCACCCAAAAAACACAGAATTCTTTGCATATCCATCTGAGCCGGGCGTCACCGCTTGCGTGTAATCTACAATAGCGTTCCAGTTTTGCTGCCATACATCACCTGAGCTTGGAATATCCGTTCGGTCTGTATATATGGTTAAATTAGTATTGCCCAATAAATCTCCACAGCCAAATGCGCTTACACCAATGCTTGTAACAGAACTCGGCAATGCAATACTTGTTAATCTTGGCGTTAGCGCAAAAGCATATGATTCTATAGCCTCAATACTTTTGGGCAACGTAATAAACATCAAACTGCTTTCTCTAAAAGCACTAGAACAAATAGTTTGCAAGTTACTTCCCTGCTCAAAAAATACACTCTCCAAATTCACCGTATTCCCGAATGCCCAGGCGCCTATTGTTGTTACTGACTTTGGTATTTCCACATACATCAAATTACTACAACCCTTAAATGCTTCGGCGCCAATGCTATTTAAACTACTGTTAGCCTCATACGTAAGTGAAATGATATCCTGATTGTTATAAAAAAGCCGTGTGTTAATCCCTGTTACCCAATTAGGAACCACAAGATTTCCGTCAAAATTCTCCGGCTCGTTAAAATGAGTCCACTCAGAGGTATATGTCATAATCTCGTTGCTGCAATAGCAATATGTTTTTTTATTATCACCCGTCCCAACTTCGTAATTATTTGAGCAAGAATGGTTAGCATAGTTAAACTCTATTGCCATTGCCGATGTAAGAACATCATAATTTGTTTCCTCCAAACTTATATATGTACCTTTCCCATCAAACAGCCCAGAGTGAACATAGAGCGTCATATCGTCTATAACATCATCTTCCTTCAACGGATCGTTTTTGTCGTACTGTGTAGTATAAGCATAACAAATCATCGCATGCCCTTCGTTAGCTTCACTACTTTTTCTTGCTCCAATTAATACCGGAATTCCTGCATCTATATTTTGTTTTATAAATAATTTTATATCGTATATTTTATTTTTTTCCCCATCGGGGCGAAATCTTATATTGTTTGACGGAATTCCTAGTCTACCATTTAAATAAAAACCTAAGATATTTACTCTATCTCCCAAATTTGTATTTCCTGCTGAATTGTTTTCAGAAAAATTAAATAAATTATAATTTTCTTTAGCCATTTTAATCAAATGTCCCAAAAAATTATCTGATTTTTTTATTATGTTTTCATAATAATTTTTTGCACTACTACTATTTATAATTTCTTTCTTAATCCCAGGCGAATTATTGCGTGCCACCATGTTTCTTTCTTCCCCCGTAGAAACAATGTCGTAGTCATTAGGAATTATATTATCACATAAGTATGAATCATAATAGGATAAAAGCATACCTAAAGCCACGTATCCGCAAGAGTTATACTGATTGACCGCATAATTTGTAGTTAATCCTCTAAAATATGCTTCCATATAAGAATCATATGACGACGGTATGTTTGCCGCATTAGCTGCTATTGTAGACGAGGCACCCGAATCTCCTTCCTCCACACATTCAATAGCAACATTCTCATGTTCAAAAGCAACACCTTGTTGATTTAATCCTTGCGTAGGCACGCTAAGTGTCATAGATAACAAAAACGCAATTAAAGCTTTCATTTTTACTCCTCCATCTTAAATAAATTGTTCATAATATATTTTTCAAACCATCGCGCCGTCAACGGTGCATACGACTTATAATAACACGTACCTACACAAACTAAGTCAAAATCTCCGCCAAGATAAATATTAAAATAAGTTATTACTTCTTCTCTTACCATTTCTTTTCCGAAATAAAGACGAAGATGATCCTTAAAATTGACTTGATAATGCAATCCAGAAAAAGGTGCAAGATATACATCAAAATGCACAGTAGCGTTCCATCCATCTATATTTTGATCCCTAGTCCAATGATCCCAATACTCTTTCAGTGCTACATCATACACATAATATTCTTCTCTTATCATAGGATTTACGTACTCACCATCATTTTCTTCTGCATAAAAGTAAAATGAATGACTTGCACCGCCAACAAAATTTGTATTTTCTAAAAGATAAAACTCTTCATCGAATACTTCTCTAAATTCTGTCTCATAATAATTTTTAAAATCATCCATTTGGCTTGGATGATATCCGAAAAACTTTTTTAGTTCTATCTCTCCCTCGCGCGGACCGTAAACAGGAGCTGACTCAGTAAATTCTATCGGCTTACCCAAAAAATTGTCTATTGCTTCTTCGGCACGTCCTATTTGAGTCTGCTGCTTGTCAATCACGCCCTGTTGCTCATCAAGCAATCCCTGCTGAGTAAGAATAAGCTCGTTAAGCTCGTCATTAACGTCTGCTTGATTTTGCAGCGCTTGCTCTAACTGCGCTATTTTTTGCGCCATCTCATCCATCTGCTCGTTTTGGTTACACCCTACAAGCATAAAAGTTAACATAAGCACAAGCATAAGACTTATTATCTTTTTCATAATGTTACCTCCATAATGCAACTATAACTTTTATTTTATTCTCCTAAAAATAAGTTTTCTTCAAAATATCTTTCGAACCATCTATAGGTAAGCGTTGCATTTACACTATAATAGCAAGTGCCTATACACGTTCTGCCGACATAGATGTTACAGTACGTTCTGGGATATTCAGTATCACGCTCCTGCCCAAACACAAGATTGAGATAACCACCTTCACGCAAAAGCTCTTTGTTAAAATCATTTGGCAAAGGCACAAGATATGTGCTTAGATCTACTGTGCAAAAAGCGCCACCAATCGAATTAAGTTCTTTGTAGTAATTGTAGTATTTTATTGACTCGTCAAACACATCTCGATAATCTATTATCATAGGATTTACGTACTCGCCATCTACGCTTTCGGCACAAACCCTAATTTGAAACCCTGTACAACAACCGCCAATTTCATTGTCATCAGCATCCAGCAAAAGAAACCTTTCGTCAAACGCATCTTTAAATTCAGTATTGTAGTAATTCATAAAACTCGGTAAAACATCGTCAGTGTTTCCGGGGCTGTCCGTCATAAACAACAGCACGCTTTCCTCTCTCAGCCCATAAACAGGCGCTTCGGCGGTAAATTCTATCGGCTTACCCAAAAGATTGTCTATTGCCTTTTGGGCAAGGTCTATTTGTTTCTGCTGACTGTCAACAACTTCCTTTTGTCCGTCAATTAACCCCTGCTGACTATCTATAGCTTGCTTTTGCTTGACAATCAAGCCCTGCTGCGTAAGAATAAGCTGACCAAGCCAATCGTTGGCGGCTTTTTGCTGCTCTAATTCTGCGCTGACCTCGTTATTGACGTCTGCTTGATTTTGAAGCGCTTGCTCTAACTGCGCTATTTTTTGCGCCATCTCGTCCATTTGCTCGTTTTGGTTACACCCTACAAGTGTAAATATCAACATTAGTACAAGCATAAGACTTACTATCTTTTTCATAATAGTACCTCCTTTTTGTTTAACTACTATGTATATCAGAATTTTGGCACATTTGTTTCCTTATTTCTAAAAATTTTTTATATTTTTTTATTTTTATAATATTGCTCGCGGCAAGCATGCAATAAAGCCTAAAACGATAAATAAAATGCACTCCAAAAGCATCCAACTTTTGAAGTGCATATCAAAAAGCATATTGTTTTTTCTCTAATGTTCTTACTTTTTACTGCTCTAATAGTGCCGTCATATCTGCAAACGGCGAAAGACTGCGGCGCAAAATTCCGTTTACGTGCGCTATTGCCAAGCCGTAATTGGTGATGGGAATATCCACGTTTATCGCCTTTTGTGTGCGGCTTGTCATCTCCTTTTCGTTAAGCGTGCAACCGCCACAATGGACGACAAGCGCATATCCGTCGAGACTCGGGAACTCTGTACCCGAGCAAAACTCGAAATTCAGCTTTTTACCCGTGTAGGCGGTAAGCCATTTGGGAATTTTTACCGTGCCTATATCCTCGCACTGGCGGTGATGGGTACAGCCCTCGGCAATAAGAATCTTGTCGCCATCATTTAGCTTGTCTAACTTTGCCGCGCCCTTAAGCAACGTAGGCAAATTACCCTTGTATCTTGCCATAAGTATGGAAAACGAGGTAAGAAGAGTATCGCCCGGGACGATTTTTGCTACCTTGCCAAACACCTGCGAATCGGTGATTACCATTTTGGGCTTTACGGCAAGACCGTCCAACGTTTGCTTTAATTCGCTATCACGGCAAACGACTGCCACCGCCCCACCGTCAAGAATATCTCGTATAGTAAGCTGCTGAGGCATAATAAGTCTGCCTTTAGGTGCCGCCTTGTCGATAGGAACTACCAAAACGACTACATCGCCCGCCTTTAGCAAATCGGAAACGACCTTTCTTTCCTCTTTGCTTGCAAACTTGCCGAGCATTTCCTTAAGCTCGAAAATATTTTTGCCGCTAACTGCGCTAACGTAAATCTCGTTGCCTTGCGCTTGCGGCTGTTCTTCGAGCAAATCCGCCTTGTTATACGCAACAATATAGGGAGTTTTTTTGCTTTGAAGCACCTTTATCAGCTCGTTTTCGTACTCGCTTAAGCCTTGCCTTGCGTCCACCACTACGATAGCAATGTCCGTATAGTCAAGAGCCTCCTTCGCCTTTTTTACGCGCAAGCTACCAAGCTCGCCCTCGTCGTCTATGCCCGGGGTATCCACAATAACCACGGGGCCAAGCGGCAAAAGCTCCATCGCTTTTTTTACGGGGTCGGTGGTTGTGCCCAAAACGTCGGACACAACACAAAGCTGTTGACCCGTAACGGCGTTTACAAGACTTGACTTGCCTGCGTTGCGCTTACCGAAAAATCCTATATGCAGTCTTTCTGCCGAAGCTACGTTGTTAAGACTCATAAGCTTTCTCCTTAAAATCTAAAGTCACGTCTGTTGGAATTCTTTATATCGGCTATGTTTTGCTTTGCGATTTCCTTAACCTTTTGGTTGGGAATTTTTTCGAGCTCCTTGTCTATAAGCTCAAAGCCTATCTTGCGCGTTTGCTCCGAGCCGTAGTCCACGAGGTACTCGGTAAGCGTCATAAGCGCATTGGGATGACAGCAGTTGATTATCTGACCCGTCTTGCAAAGACTCATAAATCTGTCGCCCGTTCGTCCCTCGCGATAGCAAGCTGTGCAGAACGACGGAATATGACCGTTTTCCATAAGCCATCTTACAACCTCGTCAAGCGTGCGCTGGTCGGACACGTCAAACTGCTCGGTGTCGTGCGGACGCTCCTCTTCGGTATACCCGCCAACCGTCGTACGCGAGCCGCCGCTTACCTGCGAAATGCCGAGGCGAAGAAGCTTGCTACGTACCTCTTCGGTTTCGCGAGTGGAAATAATCATTCCCGTATAGGGAACGGCAAGGCGAATACATGCCGTAATCTTTGCAAATACCTCGTCCGAAATAGAGTTGTCGAACGCAGTCGGGTCGATATCGTCCGCGCGCTTGATTCTGGGCACGCTTATGGTGTGCGGCCCTACCCCGTGAAC
>SVHR01000082.1 GCA_015055705.1 Clostridiales bacterium
GACCGCACACCGAGGAAATGCTCCGCCGATTTGGTGCAGATATTACGGTGGACGGCAATACGATTAAGCTAAACCCAAGTAAGCTGAGCGCGGCGGAGATTACAGTCCCGGGTGATATTTCCTCGGCGGCGTATCCGATGGTGCTTGCGCTAAAAAAAGGATATTGCTATCTAAAAAACGTGGGTAATTCTCGCCGTGAGCTTATAGATTTTCTCGTTAGCATAGGCGGCGAAATCGAGGAAGAAAAGGGAGAATATTCGTCCAACCTTACGGTTAAGCAGTCAAATTTACGTCCGTTTACCGTTAGCGGTGCGCTTTCCACCGCGCTTATTGACGAGCTTCCGTTGCTTGCCGTTTTGGCGGCAACCATCGATGGTGAAAGCGTAATCACGGACGCAGGTGCGCTTCGCAACAAGGAGTGCGACCGCATAAAGCAAACGGTGCTAAATCTAAAAAGCTTGGGCGTGAATATTACCGAAAACGCCGACGGCTTTACGGTGCGCGGCGGTCAAATAACAGGCGGAAGCGTGGTTACAAAGGGTGACCACCGCATAGCGATGAGCATGGCGGTTGCGCTTGCGTTATCTATTAAGGGTGGAAGCGTTGACGATGATAAGTGCGTGGAAATAAGCTATCCGTCCTTTTGGGAGCTATTGCAATGAAAAGATTTTTCGTTTTAGGGGAGAATATAGGCTACTCGCTCTCGCCCAAAATCCATACCGCGCTGTACCAAATTTTTGGCGACAAGGCAGAGTACACAATAGTAGATATTGCACAAAAAGACCTACACGTATTGCCACAATTGTGTCGCGGCGTCGACGGCTTCAACGTTACAAAGCCTTTTAAGACCGAGATTATCAAGTACCTCAGCTGCGATAAAAGCGAGTGTGCAAGCGTTAATACCGTTACTACGCACGATATGGCAGGATACAGCACGGACGGTGACGGCTTTTTGTTTGATATCGAGCGCAGCTTTAAGGGCGCGTCAAGCTCCGACGTGCTCGTGCTTGGCTATGGCGGCGCGGCAAAGGCGTGCGTGGCGGCGCTCAAGCGAAGCGGCGCGACCGTGTCGGTTACAGGCAGAAGTCAATCCAAAGCTGAGGCGTTTGCGCGTGATATGGGAGTAAGCGTGTACGGCGGCGGCAAGGTGGACGGAGTGGTAAGCTGTACCAGCGAAACGTTTTATCCTAAGCTTAGCGGCGGCGTAAAATTTTGTTATGATTTGCGTTATAGCGGACAAACGCTTGAGCTTGATTGCCCATCGGCTAATGGGCTTGGCATGCTGATTGCACAGGCAATATATTCGTACGGAATTTTTATGTGCAAACAATTTGACATTTGTCAGGTATCAGAGTTATACTCAATGGTAAAGGAGAGGCTATGAGGATTTTGGTTATTTCGGGTGCAAATCTCAACAAGCTTGGCAGTCGCGAAAAAATATACGGCTCGTTTACGCTTGATGAGCTACAAAGGGAGATTGCGGATTACGCCGGCGAGGCGGAGCTTGAGTTTTTCACCTCCAACAGCGAGGGTGAAATTATTGACGCGGTACAAAACTGCGCGGCTGATGCGCTTATTATCAATGCGGGCGGATATTCACATACAAGTGTGGCGATTGCCGATGCGCTTGCTATGCTGGCTATTCCCAAAATCGAGGTGCACCTAACCAACGTTATGGCACGTGAGCCGTACAGGCACTTTTCGGTAACGGGATCGAAGTGTGACGGCGTTATTACAGGACTTGGTATTGACGGCTACAAGGCGGCAATTGACGTAATAAAAAGGAGAGTAAAATGAAAAACATTGCTTTTATAGGTATGATGGGCTGTGGCAAGACGGTTACGTCCAGGGTTGTCGCCGAAAAGCTTGGTATGAGCTTTTTGGATATTGACGATTGCATAGTGGCAAAGATGGGTATGCCCATTTCGGTAGCCTTTCTTCAGCTTGGCGAAAAAACCTTCCGCGATCACGAGTACGATATTATGTGCTCGGTGGTATGGCAGGAAAATTTTGTAATCAGCTGCGGTGGCGGAATCCCCTTGTTCCCTCGGAACATGGAGCTTATAAAGGACTTTATCAAGGTGCGCCTTACTGCTTCGCCCGAGGTTATCTACGACCGCACCAAGGACGACTTTGCGCGTCCGCTTCTAAAAGATAACAGCCCGGCTAAAATCGCCCAGATGATAGCCGAGCGTGAGGAAGCATATTCTGCGGCGGCAGATATCACCGTGGATACCGTGGGCAAAACGGTAGAGGAGGTGGCGGACGAGGTAATCGCTCAGCTTAAGGCAAAGGGTTATATCGATTAGGCGTAGGCTTATAATGGCTATAAAAATTTTTCTTAGTATATCTTAGATTTGCTTGACAGTAAGGCACAATAAATGGTATGATTAATCGATATGGAAAAGATAATCAAGCCCACATCTAAATACAACTTGGAGTTAGCTGCCAATCACCTTGGCGAGTTATCTGATTTAACTATTTTACCCGGTTTTTGCGACGTGCACGTGCATTTTCGTGAGCCGGGTTTTTCTTATAAGGAAACGATTGCTTCGGGCTGTGCGGCGGCGGCTCGTGGCGGCTACACTGCGGTGTGCACCATGCCCAATCTTAATCCCACCCCCGACGGAGTAGATACCCTTTCCGTTCAAACGGATATAATAAGGCGCGACGCTACGATAGACGTGCTCCCGTACGGAACGATTACAAAGGGTCAGCTTGGCAAGGAGCTTGCCGACATGGAAGCAATTTGCGGTGACGTTATTGCGTTTTCGGACGACGGCAGGGGCGTGCAGGACGATGGGCTTATGCGTGAGGCTATGTACAGGGCAAAGGCTCTCGGCAAAATGATTGTGGCGCACTGCGAGGACAATTCGCTTCTCAAGGGCGGCTATATCCACGACGGCGAGTACGCCCGGGCTCACGGACACAAGGGTATATGCTCGGCATCAGAGTACAAACAAATCGAGCGTGACCTGCGCCTTGCGTCAGAGGTAGGCTGCAAGTACCACGTTTGCCACATTTCGTGTAAGGAAAGCGTTCAGCTTATCCGCGATGCAAAAAAGAGTGGCGTGGATGTCACGTGTGAAACGGCTCCGCACTACCTCGTTCTTACCGACGCCGACCTAAAGGAAGAGGGCAGATTCAAAATGAACCCGCCGCTTCGAGGTGTAGCCGACAGGGAAGCTCTCATTCAAGGCATAACAGACGGCACGGTGGATATGCTTGCAACCGATCACGCACCGCATTCAGCCGAAGAAAAAAGCCGTGGACTAAGCGGGAGCGCATTCGGCATAGTGGGACTGGAAATAGCCTTTCCGCTTATGTATACGCACCTTGTAAAAAAGGGGGTAATAAGCATGGACAGGCTGATGGAGCTGCTTGCTTACGCGCCCAGACAGCGATTCGGCTTGCCTAACGCAGAGGATTACTCGGTGTGGATGCTTGACAAAGAGTTCGTTGTAAATCCCGACGAGTTTTTGAGTAAGGGTCGGGCAACGCCGTTTGAGGGGCAAAGGCTGTTTGGCGTAAATATGCTGACAGCTCACGGCGACAAGATTGTATACAAAAAATAAAAAAGAACATAAAGAAGAACAGATTTAAGGAGATAGATTATGGCAAAGAGGAAAGACATCAAAAAGATTTTGATTATTGGCTCGGGACCGATCGTCATCGGTCAGGCGGCAGAGTTCGACTATGCGGGAACGCAAGCGTGCCTAGCACTTAAGGAGGAGGGGTACAAGGTAGTGCTTGTAAACTCCAACCCCGCCACCATTATGA
>SVHR01000083.1 GCA_015055705.1 Clostridiales bacterium
AATAGCGTAAAAGAAAACAGCCACAAAGGTAGTTCCTTTACGGCTGTTTGTGTATAGTTTTTTTATAATCCGCAGTTGTCAAGCCAAAGCTCGGGGGAAAAGTCGGAGCGAACGATTAGGTCAGAGAGGTCGTACGGGAACATCTGTACTCCGTCAGGGCCGAAGTTGCGTTTGAATTGGAACTTAAAAAGTCTATTCAGTAAGGTCTTCATATATTTTTCGGCGGCTTGAGGAGTTATTGCGAATTGGTTGATGGCGTCCTCCATTACGTCCTTGGGTGCTAATTTCTTTGCAACGATTTCGGTAATGTAAAAGTCATGTATATTGTACGGTCCGAGGATTTCTTCCGTTTCTTGACCGCTTAATAGCTCGGGAGATATAGGGGTAGAGAGTATATCCTCGATTATTTTGCTTACTGGCTTTGCGTGCTTTGTGGTAGTATAGTATTTCAGCATTTTGCGCATAGCCGTTTTGGTGATCGAGCAGTTAGGGTTGTATTGACTCAGTTGGTCACCGCCAAAGGTAGAAAAGCCCAGACAGATTTCGGACAAGTCGCCCGTGCCCACCATAAGGGCGTTAAACTTATTGCTTAGGTCAAGCAATATTTGTGTGCGTTCTCGAGCTTGTGCGTTTTCGTACACGATGTCCTTTTGCTCGTGAGCAATAGAGCGCATATGCAAGGTAACAGCGGCGTCTATGGGAATATTGTATGAGGTAACCTTATAGCCGTCAATAAGTGCGGCAGAGTTGTCTTGCGTGCGCTTGGACGAAGCACCACCGCGCATAGTCACGCAAATGATGTTCTTTTTGTCAAGCTTGTATTTATCAAAAGCCATAGTAAGAGCAACCAGCACGTTGGTAGAATCCAGTCCGCCGCTTAGTCCCAAAATAACCTTGTCCGTACCGATTTCTCTCATTCTGCCAAGGACGCCTCTGCCCATAAGCTCGTACATTTGGGCGCACTCGTCGTCGCTTTGCGGAAGAAGTGAAACCTCGCGCATAGGTGACTTTGGCGGCAAGGGCTTGTTCTTTGGAACGCCCAGCTTAGCCGTAACCGATTCCTCGTCGAAGCCTGCATATTCCTCAATTTTGCCAAGCGTACATACGATTTTGTCACCACTCATAATCTTTCCGCTTACCGATTCACCCTTGCCGGCGCTAACGATAGCAACCGAGCGAAGCGTTTTTGCGCGGCTAAATACGTCCTCTAATCCGCCAACGTACGTGGGGTATGCTGTGGGAATAATTACAAGGTCAGCGCCGATGGCTTCCTTTTCGTCAATGTCTTGCAAGACACGCACCTTAAGTCCGTCCTCGTCAAGGTCGGGAATAACGTCCTCGCCGTAGCACAATGGGCTTGCGGCAATATCGGTCATGCCCTTTTTGGGCGAGTAAATGGCAGTTGCTCCGTTTTTGATTATTGCAATCGAGTCGAAAACCTTTCCGTCCTTTACTGTGGGCAATCCGATTATCACTGTTTTGTTGCCGCACGCCGCCGCAATTTGCTCAAGCGCCGCACCTGCCGCGTTGGTAAGGAGCGGATAGCTAAACATGCCCGAGCAGGTTGCTCCCGTAATGCACAGCCGCGGGAAAACAACAACGTCTGATTTTTTTGCCTTAGCGATGCAAGCAAGTATACTTTGAGTATTAGATTTTACCGCACCCGGCTTGATTTGCGGTGTGCAAAGAGTTACGACGATAGACATATATTCGCTCCTTTGTATGATAAAATAGCGCTTGTGCGCCTTGCAAAAATATATTAGCACATATTTAACAAAAACTCAACTTTTAGCCGTTAATAAGTTGTAATTTTTTTTGAAATGTGGTATAGTTTTTATAATATCAACTAAGGAGCTAATATGAATTATCTTGCGCTGAAAAGCGGAACCGACGTGCGCGGAACCGCTATGGGAGAAAACGTCAATCTTACGGTTCAAGCTGTAGCGGATATTGCCTCCGCCTTCGCCTTTTGGCTTAAGGAGCAGGGAATGCCGCTTAGAGTTGCGGTAGGTCACGACAGCCGTCTTACGGGCGAAATGCTTACGGACGTTGCCGCAAACGCCTTGAGGGATAGCGGCTGTGAGGTGTTTGATTGCGGCTTGTGCTCGACACCCTCTATCTTTATGATGACTAAGTTTGACGCAACCAATTGTGGCGGCGGAATTATGATTACGGCAAGCCACCATCCGTCCGACAAAAACGGACTCAAATTCTTTACTACAAACGGAGGTCTATCGTCCTCGCAGCTTACAACTGTTCTCACCTATGCGGACGAGGGCAAAAAGCTTTGCGGCGAGGGTAAAATCAACAAGGGCGATTACCTCGGTCTTTATTGCGACGAAATTAAGCGTATAATTCTTGCCGAGCTTCCTGATGGACTTGACGGCTACAAGATTGTGGTTGATGCAGGTAGCGGTGCAGGCGGATTCTTTGCAAGCCGAATTTTGGCTCCTCTTGGCGCAGACGTAAGCGGCTCGCAATTCCTCGCGCCGGACGGAAGATTCCCCTTCCATCAGCCCAACCCCGAAAACAAGGATGCGATGGCAAGTATTTCTGCCCGTGTAAAAGAGGTTAAGGCAGACTTTGGTATCATCTTCGATACTGACGTTGACCGTAGTGCGGTTGTTACCTCGTCGGGCGTAGAAATTAATCGCAATAGACTTATAGCACTTATATCGGATATACTCCTTAAGGAATATCCCGACTCGTATATCGTTACCGACTCGGTAACAAGCGACGGACTGGCTGACTTTATTGCAAGCCGTGGCGGTCACCACATAAGATACAAGCGCGGATACCGCAACGTTATCGACTTTGCGGTTGGACTCAATGCCGAGGGCAAATGCGCTCCTCTTGCAATCGAAACGTCCGGACACGCCGCATTCAAGGAAAATTACTTCCTCGACGACGGTGCGTATCTTGCGGTAAAGCTTTTGATAAATGCAGTAAAGCTTAAAAAGCAGGGCAAGGAAATCGACAGCCTTATAAGCGATCTCGTTATGCCCGTAGAGGAAGCCGAAGTGCGTATTAAGCTTGTCGGTGACGATTGGAAGGATAAGGGCAAGGCAGTTCTTTCCGCGTTAGAGCAGTGGGGTAAGGAAAAATTCAATCTTAGTTCCTCGTACGAGGGCGTGCGTGTCAATACACAGCAGGGCTTCTTTATGGCAAGAATGAGTGTGCATGACCCCATCATTCCTATAAATATCGAAAGCAAGGTAGAAGGCGGACTCAAGGAGATGGCGGCGATGCTCTGCGACTTTTTGGCACCGTTCGGCATTGACCTTGACGGAATAAAAAAACTTGCGACCAAATAGTCGCCATTACATAAGAAACAGTAAAAGGAGAAAATATCGTGAATAACACTCAAAAGTTGTCTATCAGCGCATTACGCGCTTTGTCTATCGACGCAATCGAAGCGGCAAAAAGCGGCCACCCGGGACTTCCCTTGGGCGCAGCTCCCATGGCGTACGAGCTTTATGCAAATCACCTTAAATTCGACCCCACGCATCCTGATTTTATGGATAGGGACAGATTTATTCTCTCTGCCGGTCACGGCTCGGCGTTGTTGTATTCGGTGCTTCACCTTTTCGGCTACGGCGTAAGCATGGATGAGATTAAGAATTTCCGCCAATTTGGAGCAATTACCACCGG
>SVHR01000084.1 GCA_015055705.1 Clostridiales bacterium
AGGAAACAAAAGTGCGATAAATCTGATATACATAATATGAAAAACAAAAAAGGAGGTTACAATATGAAAAGGAAACCATGGATAATAGCGGCGGCAATAATGCTTTGCTTGTTTATGGCGCTGGGACTCATAGGCTGTGGCGCAAGTCAAGAGGATATTGACGCGGCAGTAGATGAAGCAACTAAGCCTTATTTGCAGCAAATTGCCGATCTTGAGGCGGAGAAGGCGGCTCTTGAAGAAGAGAAAGCCGACCTTGAGAGACAAAATGGAGAGCTTGAGGAATACATAGATGAGCTTGAAGCGGAAATTGAGGAGCTTACGGTAAGGATAAATTGCCTAAGCGGCAAGCACGTAGCTGACCTTGATTATAATAGCACTTTCGTTTGGGCGGACGATTACTCTACCTGTACGGCAACGGGCTTTTGCGTTAACTGCGAGGAGGAATTTACCGAAACGGCAGATAAGAGCTATGATAGCGGGCTTGCTGTTGCAATATTCTCTTGCGGTCTTGAGTCCGAGCCGCTTAACAATGTTATAGATGCGACAAGCCTTGCGGATTCGAGAGTTAGTGCACTTCTTTCCAGAGCGCTTGCAGAGGGCAATAGTGATATTCATATTACGCTTGCCGCGGATGCCGACGAAAACATGATTGTGAGTATTCGCAACGCTATCTTGGGCGCATCCGGTTTTGCTGATGGTGGCCTAAATCTTACCCTTGCCGGGGTGGAGAGCATTCCTGCGCGTGAAGCGGATTACTCGGTGGTTCGTGGACTTGGAAGAATAAGCCTTCCTGATGCCGTGACTATCGGTGATTATGCTTTTCATTATTGCGAATATCTTAGAGTGATTGATGCCCCCAAGGCACAGGTTATTGGTGAATGCGCCTTTACCAATACGGCGGTTGAGTCAATTGAATTGCCTGAGGCAAGGACGATAGGTGTGGATGCCTTTAGCCGTTGCGAAAGCCTGACCTTGGTTAAGCTACCTAAGGCTACGAGAATTGAATATGATGCCTTCTATCGAACGGCGCTTTCGACACTTATTTTGTTGGCGGAGGATGATATTGTGATGGGGGAATTGGATAACCCGGTTTCTGAAAAGGTTGATCTTGTGCTTGACGTAAGCAAGCAAGACGAGGTGGACGTTAGGGAGTGGAGTGGCTATACCTTTAAGCGCATAAGCTTTGCTTGCTTGGATGGGACAACCAATCATACGTACGAAAATGCAACGAACAACAGTAATGACACCCATACCTTTGATTGTTCCGCTTGTGACGAAACGGTAACCGAATGCTGTTACGGCGGCGAGGCAACCTGCACAAAGCGCGCCGAGTGCGAGGCTTGTGGGGCTGAACACGGGGAGCTTGCAAAACACGTTGTGGATTCCGAAACGGGCTATTGCCAAAATGAGTGCGGTACGTTTGCGGCGGCAGTTAGTGTTACGGTTGGCGAAAGTGTAACTTATTATCAAACGCTTGAGGATATTGCCTATGAGTCCCAGGAGGGCGCAACGGTTACGCTTTTAAAGTCTGACGTAAACGCCGATGAAGATGACGAATTTCTACAAATATCGGCAAGCTTGAGCTGGGGCAGCGTAAGATATACGTTGAATCTAAACGGATTTGATCTGGGTACGGAAGATTATGTTATTTGCAATGTTTATGTCACGGGCACGAATGTGGAGGCTTCTATTGTTAATACATCGGACAACCGTGCAGGTATAAGAGATGTAACCTGCGAATATGAAGCAAGCAAGCTTACTGTCGGCGAGGGAGTTGATATTGAGAATATCTTAGTGCTTGGTCCAGCTACAATCATTGATCTAACTGCAGCTGATTTTGAAAGCATGGAGCTTTACATTTATGAGGCGGGCTTTGACACGGCGAATATAATAGGCAATTACGGCGTGTATGACGAAAACGGCAACCGTGTAACGGGCGTGCTTAGTATGTATGCTGTATATGAGATTAGAGCGTTAGACTAATATAAGACAAAAAATTATGTAAAAAAGCTAATAGGGGAATGCGTGATGTTCTTAGCGGAGAAAGTGAAAATCCCACTAAGTGCGAGCATCGCATTTGTCTAGTCAAATGCTTTATGGACGACCAAACCCATATAGCAAACTGAAAGAGCAAATATGCAAGACAAAAATCTTGTATATCTGCTCTTTTTTTGTTGGTGAAGTTTTTGCTGCCGCAAAAGTGAAGTTGTGCTATGCACAGTGAAGTTACTCGCAAAGACTCGCAGTGAAGTTAAGTTTGCCCACTTTGTCGAAGGCATGGCTTGCGAGGGCGGCTGTATCGGCGGTGCAGGCTGCTTGTCGCACGTAACCTATAGCAGTGCGCGTATAGACCTTCACGGCAAAAAGGGTAAGCGCAAAATCTCCGATGCAACCAAAGGGGTAAAATAATAGTCTTAACAATATATAGTGATGAAAACGGTGGCAACTGTCCGCCGTTTTTTTACTAGTGATATATTACAAAAATGAACCGTTTCGTCACGGATATAAATATTCGTGATTAGTTCATTTATATGATTAAAAGACTTTTTGAATATTTTTACCGTAATCATAAATAAGCTATTGACATTTTCGAATTTTGAGTATATACTAGTTATGCTCAACAAATTAATAATCGGAGAGAGTATAGTTTCTTTTTTGGGAATATTATACCCTTATTTCCGCATCCTAATTTTTGAATTTAGCAAAAATGCAAATTCCACAAATTAGGGTGTAGAATCTATTCCATTCTGATTATTATTTGTTGAGCGACAAGCGGGGTTTGCGTTTTTCGGAGCGTTAACTTCGGTTGACGCTCTTTTTGTTTGTTAAAATTAGAATATAGGAGAAAAGACTATGAAATCAAAAGAACCCACATATAAGGATTACTCTTTTCCTTTTTCCATTTTACTCGCGTATTTATTTTTATCTGTCGCTGGAATTGTTTTGTTGGATATATGCTCTATGATCTTTATGACATCGAATGATGATGAGGGTGGTTTTGGAGTAATGATTCTTATTTATCCAGCGGTGATATTTGTTTTTTATCTTATTATGCGTATTCTATGTAGTTTGAAGAGAAAAAAAGTTTATCGCGGTGTTGGCTTATATCGTACCGCAACGCTTATTTCTATCGCTTGCCTTTTTATTTTTGTTGCAATGATAGTGTTTATGAATTTAACAAATATGAGGATTACATTTTGTAATATTGGAGTTTTAATTTTTGAGCTTTCAGTCCCACCCATTCTAATGTGGGTTTTGAGAAAATTTACACGGCGGTGTCGAAAGTGTGGGTTAATGAACACCTACGAGAAAAAACACATAGAGCACGAAAATTTGGGGCGAGAACATAAATTTCACACTGAAGAAGGTTATTATATCGATGAAAATACATATGTTCCCAAAACCACTGTCTACGATGGGTTATACGAAATAACGCGCTTTACAACTACTTATAAGTGCGCTGTGTGCGGTGATACATACGAAGAGACAAAAAGATATGAAACAAAA
>SVHR01000007.1 GCA_015055705.1 Clostridiales bacterium
CGATCCGCCCGTTCCTAATCCCAATACGGTAATGGAGCTCCTTGCTTGTACCGAAAAATTAAGTACTAAATTTGACGCAGACGAGGCGCTTATAAGGCGAACCTTTGACAAAATAGCGACAAGGTTTGAAAGCAAGTTCTTGTGTACACTTGTAAGTAGGTCGTATATATAGTTGCAATATATGGTAAAATTTTGCTAAATTATTGACAATATAATACAATTTAGGGCATAAAATGCTTGCATTTATGAACCGAAGGTGTTATAATAAACCGATTTTAATTTAAGGAGTATTACAAATGGCAAAAAAGTTTGTATATTTGTTCAGCGAAGGTAACACCACGATGAGAAATTTGCTCGGCGGTAAGGGTGCTAACCTTGCAGAGATGACCAGCCTCGGACTTCCCGTTCCGCAAGGCTTTACTGTTTCCACCGAAGCTTGCACTCAGTACTATGAAGATGGCAGAAAGATTAACAAGGAAATAGAAGAGCAGATCTTCGCGGCTCTTGCAAAAATTGAAGAAATGTATGCCAAGAAGTTCGGTGATGAGAACGATCCGTTGCTTGTATCCGTTCGCAGTGGCGCACGCGCATCTATGCCCGGCATGATGGATACCATTCTCAACCTCGGTCTTAACGATAAGGCAGTAGAGGGTCTTGCAAAGAAGACGGGCAATCCCCGTTTTGCATACGACTCGTACCGCCGTTTTATACAGATGTTCTCGGACGTAGTTATGGAGCAGTCCAAAAAGGTATATGAGGAAATCTTGGATGAAATCAAGGCAGCTAAGGGTTGCAAGTCGGATACCGATCTTACCGCAGACGACCTTAAGGAAATCGTTGCTTTGTTCAAGGCTAACTACAAGAAGAATCAGGGTACCGAATTCCCGCAGGATCCGCACGTTCAGCTTCTTGAAGCAACCAAGGCTGTATTCCGTTCGTGGGACAACCCCCGTGCTAACACATATCGCAGAATGCACGAAATCCCGTACAGCTGGGGAACAGCAGTAAACATCCAGATAATGGTGTTTGGTAACAAGGGCGAAACATCGGGTACCGGCGTTGCATTCACCCGCAACCCCTCGACCGGCGAAAAGGGTCTCTTTGGTGAGTACCTTATGAACGCTCAGGGTGAGGACGTAGTTGCAGGTATCCGCACTCCCAAAAAGATTGACGAGCTTAAAGCTCAGAACGAAGCTATCTACAACGAGTTCCTTGCAATTTGCAACAAGCTCGAAAATCACTACCGCGATATGCAGGATATGGAGTTCACCATCGAAGAGGGCAAGCTCTATATGCTTCAGACCCGTAACGGTAAGCGTACCGCAAAGGCAGCTCTTAAGATTGCAGTAGACCTCGTAAACGAGGGAATGCTTGACGAGAAGCAGGCTCTTTGCATGATTGATCCCAAGCAGCTTGACGCTTTGCTTCATCCGCAGTTCAATGCAGAGGCGCTTAAGAAGGCTAAGGCACTCAGCAGCGCACTTCCCGCATCCCCGGGCGCAGCTTGCGGCAAGATCGTATTCACCGCAGAAAAGGCTTGCGAAATTAAGGAAGCAGACAAGGATGCTAAGCTCATTCTCGTAAGACTTGAGACCAGCCCCGAGGATATCGAGGGTATGAACGTTTGCCAGGGTATTCTTACGGCTCGCGGCGGTATGACCTCGCACGCAGCGGTAGTTGCTCGCGGTATGGGTACCTGCTGTGTATCCGGTTGCCAGCAAATCACCAAGATCGACGAAGAGAAGGGCTACGTTGTAATCGCAGACAAGACTCTTCACGAGGGTGATTGGATGAGCCTTGACGGAAGCACTGGTCTTATCTATGACTGCAAGATCGAAACCGAGCCCGCTTCGCTTACCGGCGACTTTAAGACGGTTATGGATTGGGCCGATAAGTATCGCGACCTTAAGGTTCGTACCAACGCAGACACTCCGAAGGATGCGGCTCAGGCTGTTAAGTTCGGTGCAGAGGGTATTGGTCTTACCAGAACCGAGCATATGTTCTTTGATTCCGACCGCATTATGGCAATGCGCGAAATGATCGTAAGTAAGACTGCCGAGCAGCGTAAGGTTGCTCTTGCAAAGCTTCTTCCCATGCAGAAGAAAGACTTCAAGGGAATTTACGAGGCACTTGAGGGCAGACCGGCTACCATAAGATTCCTTGATCCGCCGCTTCACGAATTCGTTCCGCACAACGATGAAGACATCAGAGTTCTTGCAAGCGAAATGAAGCTTGACTTCGAGGAGCTTAAGAGTACCATTGAGGGCTTGCACGAGTTCAACCCGATGATGGGTCACCGTGGTTGCCGCCTTAGCGTAACCTATCCCGAAATCGCAGAAATGCAGACTACGGCAGTTATCGAGGCAGCTATCGAGGTAAACCGTGAAAAGGGCTACAACATTGTTCCCGAAATTATGATTCCGCTTGTTGGCGAAGTTAAGGAGCTTAAGTACGTTAAGGATATCGTTGTTAAGACCGCAGACGCAATCATCGCAAGAGAAAATGTTAAGCTTGACTACCTTGTAGGTACTATGATTGAAATCCCGCGTGCTGCTCTTACTGCAGACAAAATTGCCTCCGAGGCTCAGTTCTTCTCGTTCGGTACCAACGATCTTACTCAGATGACGTTCGGCTTCAGCCGTGACGATGCTGCGAAGTTCCTTGCAGAGTACTATGGAAGAAAGATTTTCGAGTCCGATCCGTTTGCTAAGATCGACGAGGATGGCGTAGGTCAGCTCGTTCAAATTGCTTGTGAGCGTGGTAAGGCAACTCGTCCGGACATCAAGCTTGGTATCTGCGGTGAACACGGCGGAGATCCGACGACTATCGCATTCTGCCATAGAACAGGTCTTTCGTACGTATCCTGCTCGCCGTTCAGAGTTCCCATTGCCAGACTTGCGGCGGCTCAGGCGGCAATCAACTTTCCCCGTAAATAAGAACAACTGATTAAATCTTAAAATTTAACCACCAAGGGCGGCGCTTTTATAGACGTCGTCCTTGCGGCGGTTTATGAGATAGTGTGATTTAGTCCAAAATGGGGGTGGAAATAATGGATTTTGATATAATTACATATAGGTACGAGGAAGAATTTCTTTCGCCGTACGCATCAAAGGCATCCAAAACCAAGGGTAGACTTGTACCTATTCCGCCTTGTCCGATAAGGACCGAATTTCAGCGCGATCGTGATCGCATATTGCATTCCAAGGCTTTTAGGAGACTTAAGCACAAAACGCAAGTCTTTCTTTCACCCGAGGGCGACCACTATCGCACGAGGCTTACGCACACGCTTGAGGTAAGTCAAATTGCCAGGACAATAGCAAGGGCGCTTAGAATGAATGAGGATTTGACCGAGGCAATAGCCTTAGGTCACGACCTTGGACATACGCCTTACGGACATGCAGGCGAGCGTGCCCTAAATGAGTTTACTCCCTTTCGCCACAACGAGCAGTCGCTTCGTATAGTGGACAAGCTCGAGCGTAGCGGAACGGGAATGAACCTTTGCTTTGAGGTGCGTGACGGTATATTAAACCATCCGTCCGACTGTCATCCCGGCACTAACGAGGGCGTTATCGTTTCGTGGAGTGACCGAATTGCGTATATAAATCATGATATAGACGACGCAATTACTGGAAAAATCATAAAGCAGGACGATATTCCCGAGGTTTATCGCAAAAACGTGGGAACAACGCACGGCGAACGTATCAACAACATGATTTTGGACATAATAAATCATAGTTTTGGCAAAAAAGACATATCGCCAAGCGACGAGTATCTTGAATATATAGGCGGCTTGCGGAATTTCTTGTTCGAAAACGTGTACTTTAAAAGTCGCGCTAAGACCGAAGAAAGTAAAGCCGTGGATATGATTAAGTATCTATACGAATTTTATTACAAAAATAAAGACCTTTTGCCCAAAACTTTGCTTGATATGGATAGCTCATTAGAGCAAAAGGTATGCGATCATATCGCATCAATGAGCGATAGGTACGCTGTTATGGTTTATCAAAACATAACTATACCTAAAAACTGGGGGATTTAGAGTAAGCAAATTGGATAATAGAGATTGGCTTGATGAACTTTTATCTAAAACGGACTTGGTGCAGGTTGTATCCAGGTATGTTTCGCTTACTAAAAAGGGCAACAACTATTGGGCTTGCTGCCCGTTTCATCACGAAAAAACTCCGTCGTTTTCGGTTACGCCCGGCAAGCAGCTTTATTACTGCTACGGCTGTCACGAGGGCGGAAATGCTATCACCTTTATCAAGAAGATAGAGAGTGTAGAAAGCGGTGAGGCTATTCGCATTTTGGCGGAAGCCGCGCATATGACAGTCCCCGAGTTCAAAACCGATAAAAAGCAAGCCGATATCAAAAAGAAGAAAGAGCGTCTTACCGCGCTTATGCGGGACGCCGCACTGCATTATCACGAAAATCTAAAATCCGAAAAGGCTAAAATTGCTCAAACGTATATAAAAGAGCGCCAAATCAGCTCGATGGTAACAAAATTCGGGATTGGTTTTTCGCTTGGTCGCACGGAGATGCTTGAATTTTTGAAAAGTAAGGGGTATTCTTACGCCGAAATGAAGGAGGCGGGTATTGCCGAGCAGAGCGCCGACAGCTATTATGACGTATTTATGAACAGGTTGATTATTCCTATCATAAATCCATACGGTAACGTTATCGGCTTTGGCGGTAGAATACTTGATAAGGATACTAAGTTTGCAAAATATCGCAATAGCACTCAGACGATTCTTTTTGATAAGTCGAGAGTATTATTTGCGCTCAACCTTGTAAAAAAGACTAAGCAACGTGAGGGGATAAATTCCATAATTATAACCGAAGGCTATATGGATACCATTTCGCTTTTTAAGGCGGGCTTTGAAAACGTGGTTGCAAGCATGGGAACCTCACTTACCTTAGAACAGGCTAAGCAGCTTAAAAATTATTGCAGTAAAGTATACATAAGCTACGATGGTGACGGGGCCGGTCAAAAGGCAACCTTACGCGGCTTGGATATTCTTGAGTCAGTAGGACTCAGCGTGCGAGTGGTAAAGCTTCCCGAAGGTAAGGATCCTGACGATGTGATAAAGTCGGATGGCAAGGAAGGGTACGAAAAGCTGCTTGAATCTGCAGTTACGCTTACTACTTTCAAAATAGACAGCTTGGCGGCGGCTTATGACATGTCCGACCCGGACGGAAAAAGCAAATTTGCTGTCGAAGCGATAAAAATTATCAAAAAACTTGATAATCCGGTAGAACAAGAGGAGTACCTCAAGCATATTCATAAGCTTACGGACTACTCGATGAACGTTCTTTTGAAACAAGCTGAGATGAGCGCAAATGAGGATGTTAAAATCACGGAAGAAAAGCAGGAGCAACGGTCAAGCGATTCATTGCTTGCAGCAGAGCAATTTGTGCTTGCTTCACTTATATATGAAATGCCGTATGCAGATTTTTCCGAAGATATTTTTCCGCTTTTGTCCTGTGACGAAGCGCGCGTAGCTTACAATCATGCGCTGGAAAAATACAAAAATCATTATACCTTACAGTCGCTTTACAATCGTGTCGACCAGCCTTATCAAGAGTATGTAAAGGGTCTTCTAAATTATGATTTTATGAAGAGCGATGACAAAAAGAAGTTTGACGAATGTATTTATTTGATTAAGCGTCGTAGTCTTATGTCTCAAAAGGAAAAGCTTTCGGTGCAGTTTGAAGAAGCTAAGGATAGCAAAGAAAGAAAAGAAATACTTGCACAGATTGACCGTGTGGAAAAGCAGTTGAAGCAAATGAAAAAAAATGGAGGTTATTATGGCTGATAAGCAAAAATCAATTTTAGATGAAAATTTGCTCGCCGCAGTAGGTGATTTAATTATTGAGGGCGATGGAAAGGGGCTTACTTATAACCAGATCAGTGATAAAATAACAAAATATAATCCTTCTACCGAGGCGATGGAAGAGGTTATTTCGCTTATCGAAAAGCAAGGAATAAAGATTAGTAAAGATGCAGCTGTGCAAGCTGAGCCGACAAGCGAGCTTAGCGAAGCAGTTCAAAAGGAATATGAACGCTTTTTGTCGGTAGGTAAGCTTAGAGCGCTTACTTACGATGAGGTTTGTGAGCGTCTTGCCGTTGCTAACGAGGCTACTGCTTACGAGGTTGACCTCGTATTCAAGATGCTTAGCGAAAATAACATCGAAGTCATCAGCTCCAACGTGGACCTAAAGTCCGAATCGTTTGATAAGCTAATTTCGGACGTTAATATTGACGACCCCGTAAAGGTTTATCTTAAGGACATCGGTAGAGTTCCCCTTCTTACCGTAGACGAAGAGGTGGAATATGCAAGAAGAATGCACGAGGGTGACGAGGAAGCAAAACGTAAGCTCAGCGAAGCCAACCTTCGTCTTGTAGTAAATATTGCAAAGCGCTACACGGGTAGAGGTATGCTCTTTTTGGATTTGATTCAAGAGGGTAACCTCGGTCTTATGAAGGCGGTAGAAAAGTTTGACTACACCAAGGGCTTTAGATTTTCTACCTATGCAACCTGGTGGATAAGACAGGCGATTACAAGAGCTATTGCCGATCAAGCGCGTACCATTCGTATCCCCGTTCATATGGTGGAAACGATAAACAAGCTTACAAGAACAACCAGATTGCTTGTTCAAGAGTACGGCCGTGACCCGACGCCCGAGGAAATCGCCGCCGAAATGGGAATAAGCGAGGAGCGTGTACGAGAAATTCAGCGCATTTCGCTTGACCCCGTATCGCTCGAAACTCCCATTGGCGAAGAGGATGACAGCCATTTGTCCGACTTTATCGAGGATACCAGCGCAACCGCGCCGCAGGATGTTGCTTCGTTTACTATTCTCAAAGAGCATCTTTTGGCAGTTTTGGACACCCTTACCCCGCGTGAGGAAATGGTGCTTAGGCTTAGATACGGTATCGAGGACGGTCACCCGCGCACGCTGGAAGAGGTTGGCAAGGAATTTGGCGTTACGCGTGAGCGTATTCGACAGATAGAAGCAAAGGCGCTTAGAAAGCTTCGTCATCCGTCGAGAAGCAAAAAGCTTAAGGAATATATCGAGCAATGAGATTGAACGAGATTTTCGTTCTGATAGACAAGTGCAAAATCTTTGCGGATATCGGCTGTGATCACGGTCAGCTGTGCAAAAAGGTAGCTGATGCAGGCTTAGCCGAGCGCATTCTAGCGGTGGATATTAGTGACGCTTGTCTAAATAAAGCAAGGAATTTGCTTGGCGATAGAGCAGAATATTACCTTGGGGACGGATTAAATCCGCTTAACGGTATTCTGCCCGACATTACGGTTATCAGCGGAATGGGTGGCAATACTATCTTGCATATTCTTAAGGATAGAGTGTTGCCGTGCCTCATAATTTCGCCGCAAGGTGACGTGTATAAGGTAAGAGATGAGCTTACTCAAAACGGATATAAAATCATCGAGGATAAGGTGGTTTTTGACGGCGGCAAGTATTACGACATAATAAAGCTGCTTAGAGGAGAGCAACACCTTACCGATCTGCAAAAGACATTCGGTGTGTTTTTTAATAGAGGTGAAGAAGCCTTTAAAAGCAGACTTTTGCTTGAAAAGAAAAAAACGCTTTCGTTTAAGCAGACGGAAGTGAATATAAAAAAATTACAGCTTATAGAGGAAGCGGAAAAGTGCCTAAGGTAAATGACGTTATAATGGCAATGAGGCAAATCGCGCCCGAGAAAAATACTTTTGGGCACGATAACGTGGGGCTTATAGTAGGTGACGAGAATGCCGAGGTAAGCCGTGTTCTTTGCTGTCTTGACGTTACCCAAAGTGTAATTGACGAAGCTATTGAGCGTGACGTTCAGCTTATAATCAGTCACCATCCAATGATTTTTTTGCCTATAAGTAACGTAACTTCCGGTTCGCCGCTTGGTAAAAAGATTATAAAAGCGATAAAAAACGAAATTTCAGTTTATGCCGCGCACACCAATTTGGACTTTACGATGGGAGGCATAAACGATTATTTGATGAAGCTGCTTGATACGACGAATGTTGTTCCGCTAGATCCGTACATATCCGAGGCTGAGGGCTTTGGTCGGGTAGGCAAGCTTACGTCAGCTGTTACGGCAAAAGCATTAAAAGAAAAGCTCGTGGACCTCTTGCACGATAAATATATTGGTATTATTGGCAATCCCGATGCTAAAATTAGCCGTGTTGCGATAATTAATGGATCGGGCGGCGGGGATACTGAATATATAGATATGGCGATTGCTAAGGGCGCGGATTGTCTTATTACGGGCGAGGTGAAGCATCACGTTGCAATGTATGCTATAGAGCTTGGCTTTACCGTAATTGAAGCAGGTCATTACACAACGGAGCACGTGTATATACCCCAGCTTGCTAAAATTTTGACAGAAAAGCTTTCAGAAAAAAATATGTGCATAGAAGTTTTTACTTCTTTAAAAGAAAATAATCCTATAGTTTAGCTAAAATAAGGAGAATATCATTATGGATAAGAATTTGGAAATGATGCTTGAATATCAAAAGCTTGACATTCAGCTTAAAAGACTGCTTGATACGCTTGAAAAGAGTGATGCAAGCAAAAAGATGGAACAAGCAAGGTCCGAATTTAACAGCGCAAAAAAAACCGTTTTGGACAGTGAAAAGGAAGCCGAGGGCGTTGTTACCGCTTACGAGCAGTCGACTCCGCAATACGGAGAGATATCCGATACCTTGCATGAGCTTGAGCTTATGCTTGAAAATGTTGACATAAGTGAGCTTGACGGCTTTGACGGTCGCCTTGAAGCACTTAAGGATAAGGTTGTTGCGCTTGAAAAGAAGCTTTTTGAATATAGGGCTTCGTCCGAAAGACTTGTAAAGAGTTATCAGGACGCAAACGCAATCGGTCACAAAATGAAGGAAGTATTCAATTCTGCAAAGGATGAGTATAATGCTCTTGTAGAGGAATCCAAGCCCGAGGTAAACGCCATTAAAAAGCAGCTTAGAGAAATGGAGCCGCAATTAGATGCCGAGCTTTTGACTAAGTACAAGGCGGTAACTGCCGAAAATAAATATCCCGTATTTGTAGAGGCATATCTTGGCGAGGGAAATATTTATTCGTGTACGGGCTGTGGATTACAGCTTTCGCAAAAGAACACAAGCACGCTTAACGAAAACGGTATGTGTACCTGCGAAACCTGCCGCCGTGTAATTTACAAGAGGTAAATTAATGAAGGCTGTTATTCCGTGTGGTGGAATGGGCACAAGATTTTTGCCGATAACCAAGGCTGTACCAAAGGAGCTTTTGCCTATAGTTGACGTGCCGGTTTTGTCGCATATAATTGACGAGTGTGTACAAAGCGGAATACACGAGGTGCTTATTGTAATAAGTCCTCAAAAGCAGATTATAAAAGATTATTTTTCGTACAACCAAAGTCTTTATGACGACCTTATGCGTAGCGGTAAAACCGAGCTTGCAGCAACCGTTGCTGCGGTTTGCGATAATGCAGATATAAGCTTTGTTGTGCAAGAAAAACCGATTGGCTCGGCCCATGCCGTGGCTATAACAAAGCCGTTTGTCGGAGATAATCCGTTTGTTCTGGCACTTGGTGATGACTTGATAGTAGGCTCTCCGCCCGTGACCAAGCAGCTTCTGGATGCTTATGACAATGTGAAAAGCACGGTAATAGGTGTTCAGCGCCATGACGGTGACGATATTACAAAGTACGGTGTGGCAGACGTAGCTTGCGAAAACGGTAAGCTCAATTTGCTAAAAGGCATAGTAGAAAAGCCACCGCTAAATGCCTTGCCGTCAAGACTTGCTTGCTACGGTAGGTATGTTTTGCACGATATTTATACCTATATCGACAAAATTCAAGCAGGAAAGGATGGCGAGTACCAGATAACCGATGCGCTTATGCTGCAATGCAAGGCGGCAAAGGCTTACTCCTATGAATTTGACGGTAAGCGTTATGATATGGGCGACAAATTCGGCTCGCTTCAGGCGGCGATAGAGCTTTCGCTGAAGCGAAAAGATTTCGGCGAGGAGCTAAAGCGTTATATAAAAGAGCTGGCAAGTAGAATTTAGGCGAATTTATGCTTAAAAATATTGCATAAATTTTCAAATTATGGGTCATTTTTCTTGACAAAGAAATTGCAATTAACTATAATTATATAGCATTTTGATTACGATAGGAGGTGCGTGTTATGGCAGTACCAAAGCATAAAACATCTAAACAGAGAACAAGAACCAGAAAGGCTAATTGGAAGATTTGTAAGCCTACCTTGGCGGCTTGCAAGAAGTGCGGCGAGCTTAAGACTCCGCATACGGTTTGCCGTCATTGTGGTTACTATGGCGAAGAACCTGTTATTGAGATTAAACAAGATAAAGAAGACTAATTCGCAAAACGCTTTGCCCCGGGTAAACATCTGGGGCAATTGATTTATAAAGGAGAGCCTTATGAAAATAGTCGTTGATATCGGCGCATGTGATAATCCCGAAGAGGTCGTAAGAGGTTGCGCGCTTTCGCTTCAAGAAGATAGTTCTACAAACCTTATTATTTCGGGTGACGAAAACTTTATCAACAAGGTGTTGTCTGAGTACAATGTTGATCGCAACAGGTTAGAAATTATAGATGCAAAGGAAGTTATTTCCAACGAGGACGTTCCGACCGTTGCAATTCGTCGCAAAACCGAATCCTCGCTGGTAAAGGCAATCGACGCGCTAAAGAGTGACGACGTTATGGGCATGGTATCGGCAGGCAGTACCGGGGCTGTTTTGTCGGGCGGAATTTTTCGTCTTGGCAGAATAAAGGGCATTCACCGTCCCGCGCTCGCTCCTATTTTGCCGACGCTTATAGACGGCAAAGAGGTTTGCCTTATTGACTGCGGTGCAAACGTGGACTGCAGACCCGAGTATCTCGTAGAGTTCGCCATGATGGGCGTAAGCTATATGAAGACTGTTCACGGCGTACAAAATCCCCGCGTCGGTCTTGTGTGCAATGGCGTAGAGGACAAAAAGGGTAACGAGCTTTCTAAGGAAGTATTTGCAAGATTAAAGGCGCTTCCTATCAACTTTGTGGGAAACATGGAAGCTCGCGAGGCGCTAAGCGGCGATTATGACGTTTTGGTATGTGACGGCTTTGTGGGTAATGTTTTGCTCAAGACGGTAGAGGGGACCGCCAAAATGGTTATGAAACTGCTAAAAACGTCCATTATGGAAAGTGCTTCGGCTAAGTTTGGCGCACTCTTTATGAAAAAAGCGTTCGATAAAATCAAGAACAAGATGGACTACCAGAAAAAGGGCGGAGCACCCCTTCTTGGTGTCGAAAAAATTATTGTAAAATCGCATGGTGCTTCTAATGCTTCGGCAATAATGGCTTCCATTAATCAAGTTAAAAAGATGTACGAGGGTAACCTAATTCAAAATATTAAGGACGGAATTGCTACTATTGCCGCGGTTGAGGAAAATAACGATGCAAACAGCTGAAATTGAACAAACCATAGGCTACACCTTTAGGGACAAGGATTTGCTTGAGGTTGCATTTACTCACGCTTCTTACACCAACGAGCATTATTGTGAAAATAATGAAAGACTGGAATTTTTGGGCGACAGCGTGCTTAACTTTATTGTTGCCGAGCTGTTGTATTTTTCGGCGAAGGAGGACGAGGGTACGATGTCTGCAAGCAGGGCCTCGATCGTATCGCGAGAGCCTCTTGCGGCAGCAGTAGAAAAGCTGGGTCTTATGAACCATCTTCGAATGAGCCAAGGTGTGTCAAATCCCAGAAATTGGTCTACAAAATTCAAATCAAACATATTCGAGGCAGTTCTTGGAGCAATATATCTTGACGGCGGTATGGAAAGCGCAAAGCGTTTTGTGTACAACCATCTCGGCAGAGATATTGCAAAAAACACGATTGTAGATTATAAGTCCCGCCTTATCGAATACAAGCAAGCAAAGTATAACGACTTAGATATAAAATTTGAAGTAAGTGACGATAATGGCGGCGGCTTTGTTTGCAAGATTTATTTGGGTGGTGAATTTATCAGCGAAGGCAAGGGACGTAAAAAGAAGCTTGCAGAGCGTAATGCCGCGGAAGCCGCGCTCAAAAAATTTAACGTAATTTAATTGAAGCAAAGCTAAGCGAAAGCGTAAGATAAAAGTATTTTAAGCGCAAAGGGGTAAAAGTATGAAGGTTGTAATTACAGGCACGAGCAGCGGAATTGGAAAGGCAATAGCTCAAAAGTTTTTGAGCTATGGTCATGAGGTTGTGGGCATTGACAAGAAAGAAACTACTATTTACGGCGCAAAATATACGCACGTAAAGGCAGATATTTTTTCAAGTGAGCTTCCTGAAATTGATAACGTTCAAATTCTTATCAATAACGCCGGCGTACAAAATTCGGGTAGAGATATTGACGTCAACCTTAAAGGTACTATAAAGGTTACCGAAAAGTACGGCGTTAAACCGGAAATCAAAAGCATACTGTTTATTGCTTCCGCCAGTGCAGAAACAGGGTCGGAGTTCCCCGAGTATGCGGCAAGCAAGGGCGGAATGGTTACATATATGAAGAACGTTGCTCTCCGTGTAGCAAAATACGGTGCGACAAGCAATAGTATTTCGCCGGGTGGAGTTCTTACTGCCACCAATCAGCACATTATTGATGACCCCAAGCTTTGGGAAGAGGTTATGCAAGAAACTCCGCTTAAAAAATGGGCAACAGCAGAGGAAATTGCAGAGTGGGCTTACTTTGTTACGGTAGTTAATAAGTCTATGACAGCAAAGGACATAATTATAGACAATGGCGAAAGCGCAAAAGCTAAATTTGTTTGGTAAAATTAACTTGTATTAGAGGTTAAAAATTTGAAGTTTAAAAAAATCGAAGTTTACGGATTCAAGTCCTTTGCAGACAAGCTGTCGGTAGAGTTCGGCGAAGGTATCACAGCCATAGTAGGACCCAACGGGTGCGGTAAAAGTAACGTTGCCGATTCTATAAGATGGGTTCTTGGTGAGCAATCAGCAAAGCTGTTGCGTGGTACAAATATGCAGGACGTAATATTCAAGGGAACCGAAAAGCGCAAATCTATGTCGTTTTGCGAGGTTTTGTTGTACTTTGATAACACCGATAAACTCTTTCCGTCCCTTGAATTTTCCGAGGTAGTTATATCTCGTAAGCTATATCGCTCGGGCGAAAGTCAATATCTTATCAACGGCACGCCGTGTAGACTCAAAGACATAACCGAGCTTCTGCGTGACGGCGGAATGGGCAGAGAGGGTTATAGCATTATCGGACAGGGCCGTATTGACGAGCTTTTGTCCGCAAAGCCCGAGGATCGCAGAGCAATCTTCGAGGAAGCCGCCGGAATTTCTAAGTTTAAGGCACGCAAAATCGAGTCCGAGCGTAAGCTTATTCGTACTCGTGACAATATGAGCAGAGTATCCGACATATTACAGGAAAAGGCTCGTCAGCTCGAGCCTCTTACTAAGCAGGCGGAAACGGCGCATAAGTACCTTAATCTTCGTGACCAGCTGCGCTATAATGAAATAAATACGTATATTTATCAGTTTGATACGGCTAATCAGGCAAAGGAAGCAATCAACAATCGTCTTAAAGGCGTTTGCGAGGAAATTGAACTTCGCCAAAAGGAATTTGACGAATTACTTTCCGATTACCGTAAAATTCTTGAAAGCCGCGAATATATCGATAAAGATATCGAACAGCTTCGCGAGCAGCTTGTAAAGCTGTCGGTCGGCATTGCAAATCAGGCGGCAGATATAAAGCTTCTTAAGCAACAGCTTACCTTCCTCGAGGAAAACACCTCGGCGTTAAAGGAAGAAAACGTAAGGCTTATTGCTCAAAAGGAAGAAAACGATAAGGTTGTGGAAGCTCGTTTGGCTCAGGCAGAGGCTCTTAGCGGCGAGCTTGCGCAGTTCACAAAGGAATACGATAAAAAGAACGAGGAATATCTCGCCATCAGCGACGAGCTTACCGCAAGCGTAGAGGCAGTAGATTCGGCACGCCGTGAGGAGCTTGAGGCAATGGAGCGTCTTGCCGACATCAAGGCAAACATGTCTGCATATCTTGCCGAGCGTGAGGCTTTGAGTGGCAAGGTTGTTGAATTCAAGGAGAGATTAGAGGGTTATAAGAGCAAGGTGGACGAGCTTGAACCCAAAATCGAAGAGCACACTCAAATTGTAACCGAGCTAAAAGCAAAAAAGAGCAGCTCGTCCGAAAGACTTAATGAGCTTTACAATAAAAATAACGAGCTTTTGTACAGTATTCATACGCTTGCTACCGAAATAGACAAGCTTAGCAACGAGTATCATACAAAGAAAGGTCAGTTCAAGATTTTGCGCGACATAAAAGAATCGTACGATTCGTATAACAACAGCGTAAAGAATTTGCTTTTAGATGCAAAAAAAGATAGCGGCGTTGCTTCACGTATCGAGGGCGTAGTTGCAGAGCTTATCACTGTTCAGCCCAAATTTGAGGCGGCTATCGAGATGGCACTTGGCGGTGCAGTGCAAAATATAGTTGTTCGCACCGACAGAGATGCCGAGTACCTTATCGACCATCTTAAACGAACCAGACACGGACGTATTACTTTCTTGCCGATGGAATCGGTTTCGCCGCGCGACATCGATCCCAGATATCTTACTCTTTTGTATGGCGAGGGCTGTTACGGTAGAGCGAGTGACGTTATTGCATACGATCGAAAATATGCAAGCGTTATGGAAAACCTGCTTGGTTCAACGGTTATTGTAGAAAATATGGATGTCGCTGTAAGACTTCGTAAGGCAAGTAATTCCGCATTCAAAATCGTTACGCTTGATGGAGATATTCTCAACCCTCACGGCTCGATTACGGGCGGTAGCAAGCTGGGTGATCGAAATATTTCTAATATATTTACGCACGAAAGAGAATACAAGCAGCTTAGCGTTGAAGTCGTAGATATCGAAAAACGACTTAAAGCGATTGATGATGAGCGTTCGGTGCTTGCATCGGAGCAGAGCGCAATTGACGCCGAGATAAAGAAGCTTCGCGAGCAAATTCATTCTTGGGAAATCGACGAGGCAAGCCGAGCAGAGGTTCTTTTGGCTATGAATGCCGAGTACGAGCAGGCTCAAAAGAATTTGATTGCTGTCGAATATCAGTTTAGCCGTGATACTGCGCGCATTGAGGAAATAACCAATTCTATCAACAGTGTAGGCGAGCTTGAGGAGCTGATTAAGACCAAGCGTGCCGAGGCAAGCGAGCTTAACGAAAGCAAACAAAAATACATGGACGAGCTTCGCGTTAGCCGTGATAAAATGCGTGAAGAGGTTACCGAGCTTCTTATAAAAATCAACAGTCATCGTTCGGCACTCGATTCGGCAAACGGTGATATCGAAAGAGCAAGAACGGATATTCGTAATCAGCTTGAAAAAATCGAAGCAAATTCCGTTCAGATTGAAGCAAACGAAATCGAAAAGGAAAATATTGACGTTCGGCTTAGTCAGCTTACCGTAACAACCGGAGAAACAGATACCGAAAAGGTTAAGGCAATTCGTGACAAGCTTGCCGAGCTTGATGATTACAAAAAGAATATTGCCAGCGAAATTGACTCGATTGATGCTAAGCGTACAAATTACAGCAATCTTTTGCAAACGCTTACCGAGCGTAAGCTGTCTGAGGAATATCAGCTTCAAAAGGTTGACTCGGATATCGAGATGATGGAGAACAACATCAGAGAGCAGTACGAGCTTGACTACGACGGCTGTCTTGCTTACAAAGCGGCAGAATACAACGTTGCTGAGGGACAAGCTGCCATCAACAAGCTAAAACGTCAAATTGCCGCTCTTGGTAATATCAACCTTGACGCTATAGAACAATGTCAGGTTGTGGCTCAAGAGTATAAGACTCTTGACGAACAGCGACTTGACCTTGAAAAAGCTGAGGCAGATCTTGTGAAGATTATAGCTGATTTGTCTGCGGATATGATAAAAATATTCTCTACGCAGTTTGAGCAAATAAGAGTAAACTTTATTAAGATTTTCAAAGAGTTGTTTGATGGCGGTAATGCAGACCTCATTCTTCTCGAAAGTGAAGACCCGCTTGCGGCAGGTGTCGAAATCGTTGCTCAACCGCCGCAAAAGAAGTTGCAAAGCATTTCACTTCTTTCCGGTGGTGAGCGTGCGCTTACGGCTATTGCGATTTTGTTTGCAATACTTCGCCTTAAGCCCATGCCGTTCTGCGTTCTTGACGAAATAGAGGCAGCGCTTGACGACGCTAACGCATCGAGATTTGCGCAGTATTTACGTAGATTTTCAGAAGAAACGCAGTTCATCGTTATTACTCACCGTAAGCCCACGATGGAGCTGTCCGACAACCTTTACGGCGTAACGATGGAGGAGCGTGGCGTAAGTAAGATTGTATCCGTCAAGCTTAGCGATGCAGTTAAGCAGGCGGCTAAGGCGGAAAGCCAAGGAGCATAACTATGGGACTTTTCAGCAAAATCAAAGAAGGCTTAAAGAGAACACACGAAAAAATTTCTTATGCGCTTAACAAGCTGTTTACAGGCGGCGCGCTTAACGATGCGTTCTATGACGAGCTTGAGGAAATTTTGGTTTCGGCAGACGTAGGTATCGAAACGACCGAGGAAATTTTAGAGCGCTTACGTGAGGTCGTTGACGAAAAGCTTATTCGTTCGCGCGAGGTTGTTCGTGACGAGCTTAAGGCTATTATGTGCGACCTTTTGGACGAGAGCGAAAAACCTGACTATGAGTATCCGCTTGTTATTATGGTTGCAGGCGTAAACGGCGTGGGTAAGACCACGGCAATAGGTAAGCTTGCAAAAAAGTTCCGCAAAATGGGAAAATCCGTAACACTTGCGGCCGCAGATACATTTAGAGCAGCGGCGGCAGATCAGCTTACCGTTTGGGCGGAGCGTGCCGGCGTGCGCATAATCAAGCATGCTGAGGGCGCAGACCCCGCGGCTGTCGTATTTGATGCAGTTGCTAGCGCAAAAAGCAAAAATACCGACGTTTTGCTTGTAGATACTGCCGGCAGATTGCATAACAAAAAGAACCTTATGAACGAGCTTAACAAAATCAATCGTGTGTTGGACCGAGAATATCCCAACGCAATGAGGCTTAATTATATCGTTCTTGACGCAACGACGGGTCAAAATGCCGTTTCGCAGGTAGACGTTTTTGACGAAATTATCGACATTGACGGAATTATTCTTACAAAGCTTGACGGTACGGCAAAGGGCGGCGTGGTGCTTTCTATTGCAGGTCAGCTTGCCGTTCCCGTGGTGTATGTTGGTGTGGGCGAGGGTATAGATGACCTCGAGGATTTCGATTCTAACGACTTTATAAACGCATTGTTTGAATAAAGCATTAATTTATAAACGCTGTTACGATAAACGTAGCAGCGTTAAATTTTTATCATTTTTTTGTAAAGTCGATTAAACTTTTTGGTGTGACGTATAAGGTTTTTTGGTTGATATAGTTTACTCTGCCCGGGCCGCCGCCGCTGATGGGTTTTACGTGCTTTGCGTAAGTATAGTCCACGGCAACCTTGTCTGCCATTTTACTTTTTGAGTAATAGGCGGCAAGCTGTGCGGCACAAAGTATAACCTCCTGAGTAGCCTCATTGTCGGGGCAACGAATAATAACGTGCGAGCCGTGTGCATCAAGCACGTGTAGCCAAATATCCTTACCGCCGGCACTTTTGTATAGGCGTTCGTTTTGAATGTTGTTTTTGCCTATTTCGATTTTGTATCCCTCTACGGTAATAGACAAATATGACGACTGCACCTTTTTGCGATTTTTAATTTCCTTATTTTGTAACAGCTTAAGCTGATAAAGCTCGGCTTCAATGTCCTCAAGCTCGGCTTTTGTGGTGCAAAGCTCAAATGAATTAAAAGCGTTTTGATAGCGAGATAGCAGGGCAGAAGCGTCCTCGATTTGCTTGTCAAGAGCAGTCAGCGTGTTTTTCTTTTTTGTGTATTTTTTGAAATAAGCTTGAGCGTTTTCGGCAGGTGTTTTGTTCTTGTCTAAGGCTATTTGTATATCCTCGTTTGTGTAGTAGTTGTATACCAAAACGGCTTGCTCGCCCTTGCGAATTTTATAAATATTTGCTGTTATAAGCTCTCCCTTAATTCGGTCAGTCTCGTAATCCATGCATTCGGATTTTCTTATAGCAAATTCCTCAAGCTTTTTTCTTGTGCGCTTTTCGGCGTTTTTAAGAATGGAGAGCAGTCTTTTTATTTGACTGCCGATTTCGCTAACGTCCGTTTTATCAGAGTAAAATACGTCCATGCATTCGCTAAGCGACTCATGCCGTTCCACCTCTCCAATAACTGAAACGTAAGGCGAGGTATAATAGTCAAGATATTTGCCGCCGTGCTTTATAAGACATGGCGAAAAGTCTTTATAAATTGCGTTTAATTCGCAAAAAACAGCCTCCGCTTCTTGTCGTCCGTTTATTTTACGTACGCATTTAAGGGCACGAGTTACGCACTCCGTAATGCTTGCAGGCGACATTCCATACATAATTGACAGTATATATTTGTCGGGGCTGTCGCCGTCAAAGTCGCTAAGCAGGTCTATAATTTTGGGGTCGCTTGGCACAAGCTTGTCCTGAGGCGGAATAGGTGAATATTTAAGTCCCGGCAAAACCAGACGCTTTGGGTTTATGTCGGGGGTAATGTGTCTTATTGCTTCCGAGATAATTCCATTTTCATCAACGAGAATAATGTTTGAATACGTACCCGTAATTTCGACGATAATTTTACGCTTAGTTTCGGCAAATTCGCTTTTAGAAAGCAGGTCTATAGTAATGACTCGCTCGTATGGAATAGCCGATACGCCAAGAATAGTTCCGCCACCTATGTGTTTTCGCAAATGCATCAAAAACGAAGGTGCGGTAAGCGGATTTTCTTTTTGAGTTTTGGTTAGATGTATGCGCGGAGAAGCGCTTGCTGCGGAAACGAGTAGCATAAAATTTTCTTTGCCCTTGTGGCATTTAAGCAGTATTTCGGCAGGGAGTGGCATATAGATTTTTTCTATGCGTGCGCCGCTTAATTTTTCGTTAAGCTCGGCGGCTATGAATGAATAGTTTAGTGCGTCCTTTGGCATAATTTCTCGCTTTTTTTTGGTAATTTCTATAATTTATTATATTCCAAAACGATATTTAAGTCAATAAAATTTGACAAAGGTTTTTGTTTGTGTTAATATATTCTATGCACAATATAAAGAATAAACTTTTTTTATCAAAGGAGCATTATGAATTACCAGTTAGAAAAGCTTGACGGCAAGGTTAAATTTACCTTCACGATTCTTCCCGAAGAATGGGAAGCGGAAATCAACAACGTTTACCTCAAATCCAAGAACAGATTTAGTATCCCCGGCTTCCGCAAGGGTCATGCGCCTCGCAAGACCATTGAGCGTTACTACGGTCAGGGCGTATTCTTTGACGATGCAATCAACAACTGCATCAAGAAGGGATACACCAAGGCTCTTGACGAAAACGCAGACGTTTATCCCGTGGACGAGCCGCAGGTTGATATCGCTAAGTTCGAGGCAGACGAGATTATCTTTACCTTAGAGGTTACCGTAAAGCCCGAAGTTAAGCTTGGCGCATACACAGGTATGAATTTGGAAAAAGTTGAGTATACTGTTAAGCAGGCTGAAGTTAAGGCTGCCATCGAGCGCGATAAGAAAGCACACGTTCGTAAGGTAGAAATCAAGGACAGAGCTGTTCAAAACGGCGACAAGCTTACCATTGATTACAGCGGCAAGGTTGACGGTGTTAAGTTTGACGGCGGCACGGCTGAAAAGCAGGAGCTTACTATTGGTAGCAAAATGTTTATCCCCGGCTTCGAGGAGCAGCTTATCGGTATGAATATGGGCGAAACCAAGGATATCTCGGTTAAGTTTCCCGAGGAATACCACGCTAAGGATCTTGCGGGCAAGGATGCAATCTTTACCGTAACCGTTCATTCGGGTGTGGTAGAGGAAATACCCGAGGACAATGACGACTTCGCTCAGGAAATGGGACCGTATGAAACCTTTGCTGATTACAAGAAGGACGTAGAAAAGAAGCTTAAGGCAGACGCTAAGCGCCGTGCTGATATGGCAGAGGAAAACGCAGTTATCGCGGCGGTTGTGGAGAATGCACAGGTAACCGTTCCCGATTGCATGGTAGAAACTCAGCTTAACTATGAGCTACAGGATCTTTCCTACAGACTTTCCGCAAGTGGACTTAAGATCGAGGATTACTTTAAGTACATTGGCTCCAGCGAGAAGGATTTCAAGGAAGAACGCCGTGCTGACGCCGCTACTACCGTAAGAACCAGACTTGTTGTAGAGGCTCTTATAAAAGAGCTTACCGAGGCCGGCAATATCGAGGTTAGCGACAAGGAGGTTGACGAAAAGCTCGCTGAGTTTGCTGAAGGCGGCAAGATGACCGTAGAGCAGCTTAAGAACGCAGGTCAAGGTGAATACCTCAAAAACGATATGCTTATGACCAAGGCAATCGCATTCCTTAAGAAGAACAATACCTTCGAAAAAAAGGCAAAAGCTACTAAGGCAGTCGAAGAAAAGGCCGAGGAAGCTACCGAGACAGCAAAAAAGCCTGCGTCTAAGGCAAAAAAATCGACTAAGAAGGAAAGTGAATAGTCGAATTCTAGGAGATAATAATGATAAAAAATCAGTTAGTACCCATGGTTGTAGAACAGCTTGACAGAGGTGAGAGGTCGTACGACATCTATTCGAGGTTGCTCGAGGATAGAATTGTCTTTTTGTCGGGCGAAATAAACGATGCAGTAGCAAACATTGTTATTGCACAGCTTATTTACCTTGAGAGCAAGGATGCCGATAAGGATATTTGCCTTTACATCAATAGTCCCGGCGGAAGCGTAACTGCCGGTATGGGTATTTACGACACTATGAACTATATCAAATGTGACGTCAGCACTGTGTGTGTAGGCATGGCGGCATCCATGGGTGCTTTCCTGCTTTCATCGGGTGCTAAGGGTAAACGCTACGCTCTTCGCAACAGCGAGGTAATGATTCACCAGCCTTTGGGTGGCGCACAAGGACAGGCGAGCGATATCGAAATTGTTGCCAAGCATATTATGCGCACTAAAGAAAAGATGATAAAGATTCTTTCAGACAACAGCGGTCAGCCGATTGAAAAGGTTACCCGCGATGTCGATAGAGATTATTATATGAGTGCAGAAGAAGCGTTAAACTATGGGCTTATAGACGCCATATACGATAAAAGGGCATAGGAGGATATAGCTTGAACTTTAATTCGGAATCTAAGTGCTCTTTTTGCGGCAGGTCGGAGCATGACGTAGAGCTTCTTTATGGTCCTAACGACGTTTGTATTTGCAAGGATTGCTCGGAAATTTGCTATAGCGAGTTCTTTTCGAAGAAAAAGGATGGCGGTGACGGCATCAATCTCCTTAAGCCTATGGAAATCAAGGCTCGTCTTGACGAGTATATCGTTGGACAGGACGAAGCCAAAAAAGTTCTGTCGGTAGCTGTATATAATCACTACAAGCGTGTAAACTATAATCTTAGCAATCCTCAGGCGCAAGATATGGAGCTTAAAAAGACTAATATCTTGATGCTTGGGCCTACCGGTAGCGGAAAAACGTTGCTTGCTCAGACGCTGTCCAAAATCCTAAACGTACCCTTTGCTGTAGCTGATGCGACCACTCTTACCGAGGCAGGTTACGTGGGCGAGGACGTGGAGAATATTCTTCTTAAGCTTATTCAAAACGCCGATTATGACGTAAAAAAAGCAGAGCGCGGAATTATTTATATCGACGAAATCGACAAAATTTCGCGCAAAAGCGAAAATGTCAGCATTACGAGGGACGTTTCGGGTGAGGGTGTTCAGCAAGCTCTTCTCAAAATTATCGAGAGTACGGTAGCAAGCGTCCCCCCGCAAGGCGGAAGAAAGCACCCGCAACAAGAATTTATACAGATTGATACGACTAATATCTTGTTTATCTTTGGTGGTGCATTCGTTGGACTCGACAAGATTATCGAAAAGCGCGTGCAAGTTAAGTCGCTTGGATTTGGATCTAACCTTAGCGAAAAGGTAAATCTTGTCGGTCAAAACATTCAGCCCACTGACCTTATTAAGTACGGATTGATTCCCGAGTTTGTTGGTCGTATTCCCGTTACCGTAAGCCTTGCGCCGCTTGAAAAAGCCGACCTTGTTCGCATTCTTTGCGAGCCTAAGGATGCACTTATTAAGCAGTACAAAAAGCTTATGGAAATGGACGGCATTGAGCTAGCCTTCGAGGACGGGTGCTTAGAGGCTATTGCCGACAAAGCAATTGCACTTAAGACCGGAGCCAGAGGCTTGCGCTCGATAATCGAAAGCTGTATGACTGATATAATGTACTCAGCGCCCAGCGAGGGTGACGTTGATAAGGTCGTGGTAGTTAAGGATTGCATTACAAATTCTGCCGCCCCGCAAATCATACACAAAAAGCAAGCAGGTTAAGCAATTTGTTGTAAAAAACAATTGACAAAAAGCTAACTATTGTTTATAATAATACTATAATTTATTTCTTTAGAAGGGACAAGTAGCCTTAATACGGGTTATCAGAGAGCGTCGGACGGTGAAATCGGCGTAGCTACGGTTAATAAGCGAAACCACCCTTTATGGAAGCGAATCGGCGTAATCCGATAAAATAAGGTAGCCTTTTGGCTATGAAATAAGGTGGAAACACGGTAAATATCGTCCTTAGCTTTGTGCTAAGGACTTTTTTATAGGAGAATAACTAATGAATATCAATGTTACGTTAAAGGACGGCTCGATTATCGAGGTCGAAAAAAACACTCAAATTCTCGAGGTTGTATCAAGAATCAGCGAGGGGCTTGCTCGCATGGCTTTGGTTGCAAAGGTGGACGGTGAACTCGTTGACCTTACCTATAAGCTTACAAAGGATTGCAAGCTTGAGGTGCTTACATTTAAGGATGAGGAAGGCCGTGACGCGTACAGACATACAGCAGCGCATATTTTAGCACAAGCGGTAAAAAATATTTATCCTAAGGCTAAGCTTGCAATTGGACCGAGCATTGCAAACGGATTCTATTACGACTTTGATTTTCCATCGCCCATTACGATAAATGATTTTGAGCTTATAGAAAAAGAAATGCAGGCTATTATAAAGGCTGATTTTCCCATCGAGAGGCTTGAGGTTTCGAGAAAATCTGCGCTTATGCAAATGCGCGGCTTTGATGAGTCATACAAAATTCAAATTTTGACCGACCTCCCCGAGGATGCAAAATTGACTTTTTACCGTCAAGGCGAGTTCGTAGACCTTTGCAAGGGACCTCACCTTGTAAGCACGGGTAGAGTTAAGTTTGTAAAGCTTACTCAAATTGCGGGTGCATATTGGCGCGGTAACGAGAAAAATAAAATGCTTACCAGAATTTACGGTACTGCATTCGACAAAAAGTCTGAGCTTAATGAGTATCTTGAAAGGCTCGAGGAAGCAAAGCGTCGTGACCACAATAAGCTTGGCAGAGAGCTTGGCTTCTTTATGACCGAGGAAAGAATTGGTCAAGGCTTGCCGCTTCTTATGCCCAAGGGCGCAAAATTCTTCCAGATTTTGCAACGCTTTGTAGAGGATGAGGAGGAGCGCAGGGGTTATCAGCTTACCAAAACGCCGTCGTTCGCAAAGAGCGATTTGTATAAAATCAGCGGTCACTGGGATCACTACCGTGACAAAATGTTCATTTTGGGCGACCCCGAAAAGGACGATGAGGTATTTGCGCTCCGTCCCATGACTTGTCCGTATCAGTACATGATTTATCGCAACGGACTTAAGAGCTATCGCGATTTGCCTATACGTTACAACGAAACCTCGCCTCTTTTCCGCAATGAGGCTTCTGGTGAAATGCACGGACTTATTCGAGTAAGACAGTTCCACCTTAGCGACGGACACGTAATTTGTACACCCGAACAGCTCGAGGACGAATTCCGTGGCTGCTTCGAGCTTAGCTACTACTTCCTTAAGTGCCTTGGTATGGATAAGGACGTATTCTTTAGGTTCTCGAAGTGGGACGAAAACGATACCGAAAAGTACAGCGGCACTCCCGAGCAATGGAATAGCGCGCAAGGCGTCATGAAGAAAATTCTTGATAATATCGGTATTGAGTACGTAGAAGCAGACGGCGAAGCTGCCTTCTACGGTCCCAAGCTTGATATTCAGGCGCGCAACGTGTACGGCAAGGAAGATACCATTATGACCATACAGGTTGATATGCTACTTAGTGAAAACTTTGATATGTGGTATGTTGACGCAGACGGCAACAAAAAACACCCGTACATCATTCACCGCAGTGCATTCGGTTGCTATGAGAGAATGATGGCAATGCTTATCGAAAAGTATGCAGGTGCGTTGCCCCTTTGGATGAGCCCTGTACAAGTTAAGGTTATGTCACTTACGGACAGAACGAGCGAAGATGTAAAAAAGCTTTGTGCTGAGCTTGCTTATCAAGGAATTAGATGCGAGGCTGACGTTCGTAGCGAGAAGATCGGATACAAAATCAGAGAGGCGCAGATGGACAAGGTGCCGTATATGGTAATCCTAGGCGATAAGGAAAAGGAAAACGGCGTAATTGCAGTTAGGTCCAGAAGCGCAGGCGATCTTGGGCAAACCACTAAGGAGGAGTTTATTGCTCGCCTTAGAGAAGAAATAGATAAAAAAGTTTGCAATTAGTTATCATTTTGGCGTAAAAACATTTGACAATATAATAAGAAATGTCGTATAATAACAAGGTTGAAAGTAGATTTATTCTCACCAGTCGGGTTCACTCGGATTGGTAACGCAAACAAATAATTATACCACATTACGGTTTTTATTTATGAGCGGAAGGTTTACTTTCTGCTCATATTTTTGTTTGGAGGGATACCATTATTATTAAAGATGTTGAAATAAACGATAAAATCACTGACGTTGCTATAAGAGTCATTGATGAAAACGGCGATCAGCTCGGCATCATGAGCGCGGTTCAGGCTAACAAAATAGCTGATGAGAAAAATCTTGATTTAGTAAAAATCAGCCCAACGGCTAATCCGCCCGTATGCAAAATAATGGATTACGGCAAATTTCGTTTTGACACGGCAAAAAAAGAAAAGGACGCTCGTAAAAACCAGAAAACTTCCGAAATGAAGGAAGTATGGCTTTCGATGACAATCGATACTCACGATTTGGAAACAAAAGCTAAGCAAGCCGCAAAATTCTTGAAAAACGGTGATAAAGTAAAGGTGTCTATCCGTATGCGCGGAAGACAGCAGGCGCACGCTGCGCTCGGCGTAGAGGTTATGAACGAATTCTTTGCACTCGTACAAAACGATGGCGAAATGAATAAAAAACCTCTTACCGAAGGCAGAAATATTATAATGATTTTACAACCTAAAAAATAATTCTCGGAGGATACAGAAATGCCAAAAATGAAAGGACATAGCGGCGCTAAAAAGCGTTTCCGCGTTAGCAAAAGCGGTCGTGTAAAGATTGCACATCAAGGAAAGAACCATATTCTTACCAAGAAATCCAGCAAGCGCAAGATGGGTTTGAGACAGGGTGAATATATGTCTTCCAATAAGCAGAACAAAACTGTTCGCACCATGATCCAGAAGTAAGAAGGAGGTTTTATTATGAGAATTAAAAGAGCTGTTAATGCGGTTAAAAAACGCAGAAAGATAATGAAGTTGGCCAAGGGTTACTTTGGCTCTAAGTCGAGATCTTACCGTATCGCAAGAGAAGCGGTAATGAAGTCGCAAATGTACGCCTTCATCGGTCGTCGTCAAAAGAAAAGACAGTTCCGTCAGCTTTGGATAGCTCGTATTAACGCAGCTGCAAGAATCAACGGACTTTCTTACAGCAAGTTCATGCATGGCCTTAAGGTTGCCGGCATCGAACTTAACCGCAAGGTGCTTGCTGACATTGCTGTAAATGACGCAGCTACGTTCGCTAAGCTTGCTGAAACTGCAGCAAACGCTTGCAAGTAAGTTTATTATGGCGCTGTCGAGGCATATCCTTGACGGCGCCTTGATTAAAGCGCCTTATTCAAAGGTGCTTTTTTGTTGTAATATGGATATTATCGTTTCTGAAGATAACAAGCTCTACAAAAGAGCAAGCAAGTTAAAGGATAAAAAGTACCGTGACGAAAGCGCACAATACCTTATCGAGGGCTTGCGCGGTATAATAGACACTCCGGACGAAGACATAGAGGTTATTATCGCTCGAGAGGGCTTTTGTGATACGCGCATAAACGAAAGTAAGGTAGTGTATTTTTCGCAAAAACTATTTGGCAAGCTGTGTCTTACTGAGAACACTTCAGGCGTTATGGCGATTGCATCGCAACGCTATGCGACAGAATTTGTTTCGGATTATGTAATTTATCTTGACCGTATTCGCGATCCCGGGAATATGGGTACGATTATTCGTACCGCGGTGGCT
>SVHR01000008.1 GCA_015055705.1 Clostridiales bacterium
GACGTTAACGAAATCGTAGGAAGCAACGGTGCCAAGCACTCGCTTTCCAATGCTATTCGCGAACTTGGTCAAGAGGGCGACGAGGTTATTATTCCTGCGCCGTATTGGCTTACCTATCCCGAGCTCGTTAAGCTCTCGGACGGTACTCCGGTTATTGCCGAGCTTTTGCCCGAAAATGGCTTCAAGCTTACTCCCGAGCAGCTTCGCAGCTTGATCACCCCCAAGACCAAGGCAATCATTATCAACAATCCCAGCAACCCGACGGGCGTTGTTTACAGCAAGGAAGAAATTATGGCTCTTGCTAAGGAGCTCGAAAATCACAAGCACGTATACGTTCTTTCGGACGAAATTTACGAAAAGCTCGTTTACGGCGTAGAGACAATGAGCATCGCCGCTTGCTCGGAAGAAATGAAGAAGCGTACCATCATCATCAACGGTATGTCCAAGGCGTATGCTATGACCGGTTGGAGAATAGGCTACACCGCATCCAGTCTCGAAATCGCAAAGGCAATGAGCAGCATTCAAAGCCACTCCACCTCCAACCCCAACAGCATCGCTCAGTATGCTTCGGTTGTAGCACTCTCCGACAAGAAGGGTGACGAGTTCCTTGCCAACATGAATGAGATTTTCTGCAAGCGCCGCAACCTCATGGTTGAGCTTATGGAAAAGGTTGGTCTTCCCATCATTAAGCCCGAGGGAGCGTTCTACGTAATGGTAAACGTTAAGTCGCTTTTCGGAAAGTCTTATGACGGACAGGAAATCAAGACGGCGATGGACGTTGCTACTATCATGCTTGACAAGCTTTACACGGCAGTTATTCCGTGCGAATCGTTCGGCGCAAACGACTACGTTCGCCTCAGCTACGCTACGGGTGACAAGCAAATCCGTGAGGGTCTTGCAAGATTCGAAAAATTCGTAAAGGGTTGCAAATAATTTATGGAAACAGTCTACAGCGCGCTTAAGCCCACGGGTAAGCTTACAATCGGCAACTACCTGGGTGCAATAAAAAATATGGTTGCTTTGGCGACCGAATATAATTGCATCTATACGGTAGCCGACTTGCACAGCATAACCGTAAATATTCCGCCTGCCGAGCTTCGAGAAAACACTTTGGATATGTTCTCGTTGCTTATTGCGCTTGGAATAAATCCAGACAAAAGCCTTTTGTTTTTGCAATCGCAGGTGCCTATGCACAGCGAGCTGTCGTGGATTCTCAACTGCTATACGCAGTTCGGCGAGGCGCGCCGTATGACTCAATTTAAGGATAAAAGTGCAAAATCGCCCGAAAACGTAAACGTCGGGCTTTTTGCCTATCCTGTGCTTATGGCGGCGGATATTCTTTTGTATCAGGCTAAGTACGTCCCCATAGGCAAGGACCAGCAGCAGCACCTTGAGCTTGCTCGCACGATTGCCGAGCGCTTCAACGGCAGGTATTCGCCTACGTTTGAAATTCCCGAGGGGATTTTCCCCAAGGTGGGTGCAAAGGTTATGAGCTTGCTTGACCCCACCGCAAAGATGGGCAAGACGGACGATAACGCAGAGGGCACCGTATTCTTGCTTGACGATAAGGATACAATAATGCGTAAGTTTAAGCGCGCCGTGACCGACAGCGGCAACGAAATAGTAGTCCGAGATGATAAGCCCGGTATAAGCAATCTTATTACTATTTACTCGGTAATTGCAGGCAAAACCACCGAAGAGGTACAAAGGGAGTTTGAGGGCAGTAACTACGCAACGTTCAAGCTCGCAGTAGGCGAGGCTGTTGCAGATTTTCTTGGACATATTCAAGCTGAGTACAAAAAAATCAGAGCTGATAAGGCGTACCTTGCTTCTGTTATGGAAAAGGGCGCGCAGTCTGCTATCTATCAGGCGCAAAAAACCTTGTCTAAGGTTAAGCGCAAGATAGGATTTGTAAAGCTTTAGTATGTACGGATACGTCGTTCCACCTTCTTCGGTTACGCCGCAGGAGCTTACGCTGTTCAACGCCTTTTATTGCGGCTTGTGCATTCGCACGGGCAAGCTTATGGGGCAGAGGGCAAGGCTAACCACAAATTTTGATATGACCTTTCTAAACGTCCTTTTGCACGACCTCCTTTCGCAAGGAGTGGAGTTTAGGGCAACAACGTGCTTGCTTTCGCCGTTTAGAAAAAAAGCGGTTGTGGATGAAAATCCGCTGTTGGATAAAATCGCCGCAGTCAATATTATTCTCAGCTACTACAAGGCGACGGACGGAATAATTGACGGTGAAGGACTAAAGTATAGGGTGGCTCGCAGTTCACTTGCTTCTGCGTACAAAAAAAGCAAGGAAATGCTACCACGTGCCGACGAAATCGTGTCAGCAGGCTACGAGCGCTTGCGTAAATTAGAGGACGCAAATGCCGTTGGCATAGATAGGGTGAGCGACGCTTTTGCCGGTATGATGCAAGGCTTAGCGCAGCTATTGCTCGGAGAAAATGCAAGCGAAAACAGCTTGCGGCTTATCTATAATATAGGTAAGTTCGTATATCTTGCCGATGCGCTCGACGATATAGACGAGGATGCAAGGGCAAAAAGATACAACCCCTTTTTAGCGCAGTTTGGGTACAAAAGCCGAATAAGCTTTTTGAAAGAAAACAAGGAATATTTAGAGCAATGCTTTAATATGACTGTCAATAGGGCAATCGAGTGCTTCAACGGACTTGAATTTACCCAAAGCTATGATTTACTGCGCGGCATAGTTTATTATGGTCTTAGACAAAAAACGCAACAGCTGCTGTCAAGCTCAAAAAAGCTTAAAAAGCCGATAATAAAAGCGGATGTAATGCAAGCAAAAAGAAAGAAGCACAAAGAAAAATACGCTATCGAGGAGAATAAATGAACCCATACGAGATTTTGAATATGACCGAGGATGCCGATTTCGAAGCACTAAAAGCAAGATACGAGGAGCTTAAGGCTGTTTACGGTGAAGAGCGCTTCTTGCCGGGTGAGGAAGGTGCCGAGGGTGCGCGCAAGCTTACTCAGCTTGAGGATGCGTGGCGTATTATTCTTGACAAAAAAAAGGTCAAGGACGATGAAGAAAAATACGGTACCGGATACGCTTACGTCGAGGAAATGGTTAAGGCAAACAGGTACGATGATGCACAGGCGAGGTTGGATGCTGTTTCTAACCGCGACGGCGAATGGCATTACTATCAGGCGCTCGTATATTACAAAAGAGAGTGGCTTAACGATAGCCTTACCCATCTCGAAGAAGCTGTAAGGCTTAGTCCCGACAACGTAAAGTACAGGGACTCGCTTGCCAAAATGAAGCAGGTTCTTGGAAATTCCCGCATACCGCCCGAGGATCTTGGCGCAAGGCCGGGTGTAAACGGAAATGCTTATGCGGGTGGCAACTGCCTAAACGATTGCTGTACCGCGCTTTGCTGTGCGGAATGTCTCAGCATGTGTTGCTGTAGATAACCTGTATGAGTACGCGAGGGTTGGCATTTGGTGGAGTGATGTGTGCACTTGGCAGTGTATGCATCATATTGTCAACGCTTTTTCATCTTATATCGCCGCTTATTATTGCAAGTGTGTTTTTTTGCTTGAGCGCAAAAAAAGGAGGCTCACTTTGCGGAGTCCTTGTTGTAATCACGGCTAATCTTATAGGATTTTTTGTTGGCGGAATTGGCGGTGGCGAAATTCTTTTCAGTGTACTGTTGTTTTCGCCGCTAGCCATAATTGTGTCGGCTACAGAAAGGCTTAATAAGAGTCTGTCAAAAATCGCATTAAGAGCGATAATACTTGCCGCGTTCTCGGCAGCAATATATATCTTGTTTGCTACCGTGCTTAGGGATATTGTGGGGATGCAGGACGAATTCGGTTTGGGCGTGTACGCGTTTGGTGCGATATGGACTGTAGTTTTGACGGTATTTGGCTTTGCACTTGATAGAGGTGCGGCTATAATCTTAAAGAGGTTTGCAAAAAATGATTAAAAAATGGCGCAACGGTATAATAATTTATTTAGTTGTCACCATCGTAACTGCTGTGATGGGCTATTTTTTCTACGCCAGCATTCAGGAAACCAACGAGCAAATGGCAAAGCTAAAGGACGAGGGAATTCTTGTCGAAGCGCAAATGGATAAGCTTAGCGGCATAACCTATACTGACGAAGGCTCATACAAATGGGGATACGTTTTGCCTATAGAAATTGATAGAGAATACCCCTTTGACGGCTCGACTATAAAAACCTATACCAAGGCAGAGGCCGAGGCGATGGGTAATAAGGTTTGGGTGTACTATATGTTTGATGGTGACGGTAATCTTATTACTTATGATAAGGAGTACGTGGATAGCTTCACTCCGTGGAAAACGTCGCAAAGCACGGTGCTTTGGATAGTGAGCGCGCTTGCGTTTGTTGTTGTACTATACTTTGTAGGTCGCAACGTCTTTATGGTGGTTGTTTTACGAAAGGGCGAGGAAAGCATCGGGCACTTCGAGGAGGCTTTTCACAGCAAGATGGGCTCTAATAAGTATTATAAGGTAAAATATTCCTTTGTTCGCGATGGCGAAGAGGTTACGGTTACCTCCCCCAATATTTATGACGGACGTCAGGTTGATAATATTAAGGAGTTTGGCACGTTTAGAGTTCGTTATATCGGCAAGCACTCATATATAGACCAAAGATTTTAGCTTGGGCTTGTTCACAAAGATTAATTGATAATAAAAGAGTGAAATGCTGAGTGGATGACGGTTTTATTGCAGTGTGCTTTTACCAAATTTACAAAAAAGTTTTTCTAAACTGCTGTAAAATGCTTGACATATTTAGACCTATAATGATATTATTTATAAGCGCCACCTATGCGGTGGTGTTTTTATAGTGTAGAGGAGTGACGAACATGAGAACCAGAATTACCTTGGCATGCACCGAATGCAAGCAGAGAAATTATGACGACATGAAAAACAAGAAGAACGATCCTGATAGAATCGAGCTTAAGAAGTACTGCCGTTTCTGCCGCAAGCATACCGTTCATAAGGAAACCAAATAAGGAGTACGGCTGTGGAAAAAAACAACAACAAGCCGGAAGTTAAGAATAAGCAACCTAAAAAGCGTGGTAAGATTGGCACCTTTTTGAGAGAGGCTTTTTCTGAAATGAAAAAGGTTGAATGGCCTAAGTTTGCAACCGTTATTAAGACAACCTTAATCGTGCTCGGTGTAGTTGCCGCTTTCTTGGTGGTAATGTTCGTATTCGACATGATTTTGGCTGTAGGAAACGATGCTCTGCTTCTTAGGGATATTGACCCAATTGGTATGATTACCGGAGCGTTAAAGCGATGAGTGTAAATTTAGAAGAAGCAAAGTGGTATGTTTTGCATACCTATTCCGGATACGAGAATATGGTAAAGGACAATCTCGAAATGGTCTTTACCAAGAACGGAAAAAGGGATAGGCTTGTAGAAATTACCATTCCCCTAGAGGACGTTGTAGAGGAAAAGAACGGTAAGCGCAAGATTGTTCAGCGCAGAATGTTCCCCTGCTACGTGCTTATAAAGATGGTTTACGACAATTCGATGTGGCATATGATTGTAAACACCCGTGGCGTAACCGGCTTTGTAGGCCCGATGGGTCGTCCCATTCCGCTTACCGAGGACGAAATCAGGCGCATGCACCTCGAGAAGATTGTCGTAGATACCGAGTTTAAGGTGGGCGACAAGGTTACCGTTGTTGACGGTGCTCTCGAAGGCTTTGTGGGCGATATCGAGTCCATCAATGCTGCGGCAGGTAAGTGTAAGGTAGTGGTAAGCATGTTCGGTAGGGCTACGCCTGTAGAACTCGAGCTTAACCAAATTCAATTGATAGAAAACGTGTAATATTCGATCAGGGAGGACGCAAGTCCGTCAGTACCTCGATTGTTTATAAATAAATAAGCAAGGAGAAAACTTTAATGGCAAAGAAAATCACAGCTATGGTAAAGCTGCAGCTTCCCGCCGGCAAGGCAACCCCGGGACCCCCGGTTGGTTCCAGCCTCGGACCTCACGGTATCAACATTCCGGGCTTTACCAAGGAATTCAACGAAAAGACTAGGGGCCAAGAAGGCTTGATAATTCCCGTAGTTATCACCATCTATGCAGACCGTTCGTTCACCTTCGTACTCAAGACTCCCCCCGCGGCAGTTCTTATCAAGAAGGCTTGCAAGATCGAATCCGGCTCGGCTAAGCCCAACAAGGACAAGGTAGCAAAGATTACCAAGGCTCAGGTCGAGGAAATCGCTAAGCTTAAGATGCCCGACTTAAATGCAGCTTCGCTCGAAAGCGCTTGCAGCATGATAGCCGGTACCGCACGCAGTATGGGCGTTGTGGTAGTGGACTAAGGAGGGATTTATGAAGCACGGAAAGAATTACCGCAATAGTATTAAGGAAATCGATATCAAAGAGGTTTACGAGCCGGCAGACGCAATGAAGCACGTTGTTGCTTCGGCTAAGGCTAAGTTCGACGAAACCATCGAGCTTCACGTTCGTCTCGGCGTTGACCCCCGTCAAGCTGACCAGCAGGTTCGTGGCACCGTAGTTTTGCCCAACGGAACAGGTAAGACCGTAAAGGTACTTGTTATCGCTAAGGGCGACAAGGCTGATGCAGCTCTTGCAGCAGGCGCAGATATCGTAGGCGCAGAAGAAATCATCGCTAAGATCCAAAACGAGAACTTCCTTGATTTCGACGTGTGCATCACCAGCCCCGATATGATGGGTCAGATGGGTAGAGTAGCAAGAATACTTGGTCCCAAGGGTCTTATGCCCTCGCCCAAGTCGGGTACCGTTACTACCGATATCGCAAAGGCAGTAAAGGAAACCAAGGCAGGTAAGGTAGAGTACAGAGTTGACAAAACCGCTATTGTACACTGCCCCATCGGCAAAAAGTCGTTCGGCGACGAGAAGCTTCTTGAAAACTTCAATTCTTTGATGGAAGCTATCGTAAAGGCAAAGCCGGCAGCAGCAAAGGGTACCTATATCCGCAGCGTAACCGCTTCGGCAACCATGGGCCCCGGCATCAAGGTATACTACAGAGTATAACAAACAGTATTTAATTTAAGGAAACCGTAGAAAGTAAGTAGCCGCAAGGTTATAATTCGCAAGAGCTTACCGAGGCAACCGACAAAAAAGACCGTTTTATCACAGTTTTTTCGTCCGACCTCGTGGGTTTATGCGAGGTCGGATTTTCTTATAATCAATAAAAAATATAAGGAGGAATAAGTTTTGGCTAAAGAAGTTAAGGAGATCCAAAAAGAAAACGAAGCACTCAAGCTCAAGATGGAACAAGTTGCCGCTTTAGAGGAAAAGGTTAAGAGTGCAGCCGGTATCGTAGTTGTAGATTACCGCGGAATCACCGTAGAAGAAGACACCAAGCTTCGTACTGCTCTTCGTGAAGCAGGCGTAGAGTACAAGGTAATCAAGAACAGACTCATTTTGAGAGCATTCAAAAATTCGGGTTATGAAGGCTTGGACAGCGTTTTCGAAGGTCCTACCGCAGTAGCGTTCTCGTACGACGATGCAACCGCTCCGGCAAGAATCATCAGCGAAAACAGCAAAAAGCTTAATAAGCTTGCAATAAAGGGTGGCGTTGTAGAAAATCAAGTTATGGACGCCGCAGGTATCACCAAAATCGCATCCATTCCGTCCAAGACAGTACTTATTGGACAGTTGTTGGGATTGCTTACCTCGCCCATGCGCAGCCTTGCTGTTGCACTTAACGAGGTCGCAAAGAAGCAGGCATAATAATTGCTTCACTAAAATATTAAAAACAAAAATCATTAAGGAGAAAAATAAAAATGGCTGATTTGAATAAGATGTTAGAAGAAATTAAGGGTCTTTCGGTTCTTGAGCTTAACGAGCTTGTTAAGATGATCGAAAACGAGTTTGGCGTTTCCGCTGCTGCTATGGCTGTTGCTGCTCCCGCTGCAGGCGCTGCTGCTGCTCCCGCTGAGGAAGAGCAGACCGAGTTCACCGTTGTTCTTAAGGAATTCGGTGCAAACAAGATTGGCGTTATCAAGGTTGTTCGTGAAATCACCGGTCTTGGTCTTGGCGATGCTAAGGCACTTGTTGAAGGCGCTCCCAGCACCATCAAGGAAGGCATCAGCAAGGATGCTGCTAAGGAAATCGAAACCAAGCTTAAGGATGCAGGCGCAGTAGTTGAGCTTAAATAATTATTCCTTATACAAAATACAAAAAAACGACGGTACGTACCGTCGTTTTTTGTTTGGCTTTGTCTAAATAAATACATAGAGCAAATGTGTAAAATGCTTTGGAGTGCGCTGATTTTGGGTTACTGTTTTTTGTGCTTACGCAAGGTCTATCCAAATGAGCGGCACAATTCCACAATTATTACTGTAAAGCTTCCTGAACGGCTCGTAATAGTGAAGGCTATAAACGGGCGGCGAAACAAGCAAGGATTTGTTGTAAAAGGTAATATCAATCGGTCCGTTTACCCAAAGGTTATGATTGCTTTCTTTTGACATACGAGGAAGGTGATCTTTGCATTGCTTTACTTGATTTACGTCGGGAAGAACGGCGTAATCAATATCTGCTGTTTTGTCATTGGATAGCGGACACAAAAGCGAGCGTTCTTCGTCCGTAAACAGCGTGCTGAGCATACTTGTGTTCATCCATTGGCGCAATTCGCTTTTTTCCCAAGTAAGGGAGTCGTATCCGGTATGCTCAAAGGGGTGGTACGATCTGGAAGTTAAAATGCGGGTGGCAATCAAGCAAATCTTACTGCCTTGCTCGGCTATTTTCAGCCACTGCACGGGATCGCCCGAGCGCACGTATGGCGTACCGGGAAGCGGCACGATGCTGTCGTAAGGGTCTTTTCCGTCTTTTGGGAATACGCCAAACGTAACGGTTTGACTGTTTTTGAGCTGCTGTGCAATGCGTTGCTTTGTGGGTAGGTATGGCAAAAGCTTATCGCATTTTTCAACGGCAGACATAGCGATTGCGGCTATACCCATAAAAACGGTTGATTGTCCGACTGCGGCGGCGCTTTTTTGGCTTGCGTTAATAATTTTCATTGCGCTTTCGTCATTAAGCATCGCATAGAGCGCGGCAGGAGCTTTTGCAACGGTGGCAAGAATGCTTGTGTTTTTTAGAAGACGAAGGGGTTGCTTATCGCTATCGTATTCTGTAATTTCATAATCCTCATGCAAAGAAGCAAAAACGTCCAAGTTGTTGTTTGCGTCGTCCTTTTTGGGTAGAAACTGCTCAAGAATTAAAGTTATTTTGCATTTCGTCAGTTCTGCGGTTGCTTTTTGTAAAGCGACTTCATGCTCTCTTAATTCGTTTTCAAGGCTGGCAAGGCGCTTGGTGTCTGACTCGATTTCCGCAGTAAGCTCACGCTTTCGCTTACCCTTGAATATACCAAGAGAGTTGCGCTCGGCGGTCTTTTGGGGAATGCTCGCATTAAGCTCGGATATCATAACCTTTCCCATATTGATACCAAGGTTAAGCGATTGTATTTTTTGCTCCATTTCAACCTTAAATTTGTTAGAAGCGTCAATAAGCTTGCGCATTTTATCTAAACCCTTCTCGTGATAGAACTTAACGACGGGAGCGGCTTCAAAAATAGTATTAGCTCTATCCTCGGCATCGGCAAAGCTATCTACCTCGCAGAAAAGCTTGTATGCATCAAAAAGCTGAATTATGGTTGAGGCATCTTTTTCGATTTCAACAGCCTTATTGTACGTGGCTTCGGCACGGTCACGACCATCTGCCAAGGCTTGTAGCGCATCGTGAAGCTCGCCCTCGGCAAAACGTAATGCCTTTACAAAATCCGGGTGATCGGTATATGACTTTTCAAAACGCCTAAGGTCATAAAGATCGTCCATGTTCATAGATATAACCAATTTTCCAAGATATGCAAAGGGAGATCTTGCATTTTTATCAAGCACCTTTTCAAAGTAGGTAAGAGCGTTTTTGCGATCTCCGTCCTCGAGGTAGAGGTAGGCTCTGTCGAGAAGTGAATCACTCTTACACGCTTGTTCAAAATTCTTTTTTACAGTAACCATAAAAATTCGTCCGTCCTTACATAAATGTAAATATATTTTAGCACAAGGCGCAAAAAATGTCAATAGCAAAAAATTAGTTGCATGATTATTAGTCAAAAGCGTTATGCTCGTGGCTTATGGACAGTAAAATTTTATTTATTGCGGAATGATTAGCTTTGGCGTAAATTATTGACATCAAGCCACAATTTATGTATAATATTAGCGTGGATATTAGGCGAGAAAATTACAATGGTCGAATTGCCGCGTTCGTTAGCGGTGGCGTGGATTCTATGGTTATGCTCGATTTGCTCGTTAAGGGCGGGGCAGACGTTTTGGTCGTTCACGTTCAGCACGGGATAAGACCCGAAGCCCAAGCAGACAGCGATTTTGTGCACGACTATTGCAAGGCTTTGGGGCTAGAGTTTGTCCAATACTCGTTTGATATTCCTGCTATGGCAAAGGTATCGGGACGCAGTATAGAAACGGAAGCTCGGCTTGCTCGCAAAAGCGTTATGAGTCAGCTTTTACAAAGCGGCAAGGTGCACAAGGCGGCGTTTGCGCATCACGCAGACGACAATGCCGAAACGGTGCTTATGCACATATTGCGTGGCTGTGGAGTTGACGGGCTTAAAGGCATAGAAAGTACCGACAGCGTTTTGCGCCCCCTGCTTGACTATACGAGAGAGCAGATTGTGGATTATGCAAATCAAAATGCCATTCCGTACGTTACCGATAGGACGAATTTTGACAATACGTATACCCGAAATTTCGTTCGTCTTGAGGTTTTGCCGCTTATAAAGACACGTTACCCGGGCGCGGTAGAGGCGCTCAATAGGCTTGCAAAAAACGCAAGCGAGCTGCTTATGGCAGTAGACGGTCAGCTTGACGGCTCGCTTATAAGGCATAACGGTGATGCGGTAGAGCTTTCACTCGATGCGCTAAAAACGCCTTTTGCAACGCAGTACGTAATACGCGCCGCAAAAATTCTTATGCCCGTAGATATTACGAGAGTGCAAATTCAAAGCGTGCTTGCGCTTATAGACAGCAAAACGGGCAGTAAGGCGGAGCTAAGCGGCGGCTTAAAGGCTTATAGAGAATACGACTGTATAGCCTTTTGCTTTGATGGCGAGGTAGAAGATTTTGCTACTCAATTTGCTGTGGGCTGTGTAAAATGCGGCTCGGCAGTCGTAAGCGTAAGTGAGATTTCACCTATTCCCATAAAGGGCAAAACGGTGATAAGTTCAGATGTCCCAGGCGGCTGTGTGTTTAGACGAAGGCGCGAGGGGGATAGATTTACTCCTTACGGCGGACAAGGCAAGAGCCTGAAAAAGTATCTAATCGACAAAAAAGTTCCAAAAAGACAAAGGGACAAGCTTGTTTGCCTGTGTGACGGCAATGAGGTTTTGGCAATAGTGGGGCTTGAAGTCAGCGACAAATGCAAGATTACGGAGCAAACAAGGTCAGCGTACCTATTGGAGGTGCAAGGTGAATAAGCTTGTGGATCTCGGAAACGGCCTTAAATTTTTACAAAAGCAAGACGCCTTTCGCTTTGGCTGTGACGGTGTAGAGCTTGCAAACTTCGTTGAGGGCGGTCGTAACGATTATGCCGTAGACCTTGGTAGCGGCACGGGTATCATAACCGTTTTGCTTGCAGGAAAACGCAAAATCAAGACAACGGCGGTGGAAATTCAACCTCAGCTGTGCGAGGTTTGTAAGCAAAATATAGAGCTTAATGGGCTTACCGAAATTGCAGACGTTATCAACACGCCCATGCAAGAAATAGGCAAATTTTTGCCGGCAGGCTGTGCGGATATCGTGGTTTGCAACCCACCGTATCGCAAAAAGGGTAGCGGCGAGCAGCAACAAAACGAGGCAATCGCCATTGCCCGTCACGAGATTAAGGTTACGCTAAGCGAGGTGGTGGAAGCTGCGGCGTACTTGCTTAGTACTGGTGGAAAATTCTTTACCGTCAATCAGACCGAGCGACTTGCCGAAACGCTTTGCAAGTGTTCGGCGGCAAGGTTAGAGCCCAAAAAGCTGCAAATTCTTACGCCCAACGACACAAAAATGCCGCATTTATTCTTGCTTAAGTGCGTCAAGGACGGTGCGAGTGGATTGATAGTCGAGCGCGAGCGCGTGGTAAAAGTGGAGGTTGACTAATGCTTTATATTGTAGGTACACCCATAGGTAACATTAAGGAAATCACCCTTCGCGCGATAGAGGTGCTTAATGCGGTGGATTTTATAGCCGCAGAGGACACTCGCCGCACGGCAATACTGCTTAACGAGTACGACATCAAAAAGCCCATGATAAGCTACCAAAAATTCAACGAGCGCTCCTCGGCGCAAAAGCTTATAGAAATTTTGGGGCAAGGCAAGGACGTTGCGCTTGTGTCGGATGCGGGTATGCCGCTGATATCCGACCCCGGGCAATTGCTTACGCAGGAGCTTATAAAAAACAACCTTGCCTATACGGTGGTGGGCGGTCCGTGTGCGCTTATAGATGCGCTACTTCTTTCGGGGCTTGACGCAAGTCGGTTTTGTATGCTTGGCTTCTTGCCCGAAAAAAAGTCTGATCGCGACAAGCTTCTTGCAGACTATTCGGACGTAAAATGCACGCTTATATTTTATAGCGCGGTCCACAATGTGGATAAGGATTTATCGTATTTGTACGAGGCTTACGGCAGTCGAAGCGTTGCCGTGGTGCGGGAAATCAGCAAGCTGTACGAGGAGGTTGTGCGCGGAAAGCTCGGTGACGTACTTGAGTTTGTGCGTAAAGGTGAGTTCGTGCTTGTAGTAGAGGGCGCACCGGAGCGGGACTATTCCGAGCTTAGCGTTTTGGAGCATTACGAAATGTATGTAAGAAACGGTCTAAACAAAAAGGATGCAATCAAAAAGGTGGCTTCCGACCGAAACGTATCAAAATCCGAAATATATCAAATAGTGGTAAACGCAAATAACGACTAATTCAGGAGAAACGGTTATGAACAACGAAGCAAAAAAAGTATGGGAAGAAATGTTGGTGCTGCTCGAGACCGAAATCAACATTCTCAGCTATGACGTGTGGATTAAAACGCTTGAGCCCTTAGCGCTCCACGATGGCAAGCTTATACTTGTGGCGCCCAGTGAATGGGGCAAAAACGAGGCAAACGCAAGATTTATGCCGCTAATTAAGGCTGCGCTTCAAAGAGTTACCTCGCTGTTTACCTCGGTAGAAATCATCTGCGACAGCGAAAGAGAAAAGTTCAGTAGTCGCGAGGAAACGTACGAGATAGTCGAGGAGCCTATAGTGACTGCGCCCGAGCCGCTTAGCATCAACCTGAAATATAACTTTGAAAATTTTGTCGTGGGCAAGTCCAATCAGCTTGCGGTGGCGGCGGCAAGAGCAGTAGCCGAGGAGCCGGGCGTAAGATACAATCCGTTGTTTATTTACGGTGGAGCCGGTCTTGGCAAAACGCACCTTATGCACGCAATCGGCAACTCAATTCGTTCCTCGCATCCTAAGTACAAGATTATGTTTACGAGTAGCGAAAAATTTGTCAACGAGCTGGTTAGGTACATAGGCAGAGATAAGGACGGCCCGTCGTTTAGGGATAAATACCGCAATGTGGACGTACTTATGGTGGACGATATTCAGTTCATTTCCGGTAAGCCCAGTACGATGGAAGAAATTTTCCACACCTTCAACGAGCTGTACGACTCCAACAAGCAGCTTGTGTTTACCTCCGACCGCCCGCCTAAGGGTATTCCCGATATCGACGAGCGACTTAGGACGAGATTTGAGTGGGGCTTTACGGCAGACATTCAGCCGCCCGACCTCGAAACTAGAATTGCAATCTTACGAAAAAAAGCTCAGCTTCAAAAGTACAATATCAGCATGGACGTGCTTGCCTTTATGGCAGAATGTATTTCCAGCAACGTGCGAGAGATGGAGGGACTGCTTAACAAGGTAATTTTATTCTCGCAGCTCAATCACGCACAGCCGTCCATCGACCTCGTTAAGGAAGCCATCAACGACTATTCGGCTAAGAGCGAGGGCGAAATCAACGCTGACGATATCGTTGACGCAACGTGTAAATGCTACAACGTGCGCCGCGAAGACCTTTTGGGCAAGCGTAAATCAAAGGATATCGTCGAGCCGCGTCAAATCTGTATTTACGTTATGACCGAGATGCTTGACTTGCCGCTTAAGGCGATAGGCGATATCTTTGGCGGCAGAGATCACACGACTATAATGTACACGCGCGATAAGGTTGCGCAGATGCTAAATCAGCCCAAAATCGTCGAAGCAATAAACAATGTCAAAAATATGGTGTACAAAAAATAAATTTTCCGCAAAAAAGCAAAAATCAATAAATTTTGGTGGAAATGTATTGACTTTTGCTTGACAACTTGGCGGCAAAACAATATAATAGTGTAGATAATCAATAGAGGAGAATGGCTATGAAGAAAGATATACATCCGAATTACCACGAAGTGGTTTATGAGTGTGCTTGTGGTGCAAAGTTTGTATCGGGTTCGACCAAAAAGGGTGACGTAGTAAAAGTTGATATTTGCAGCGAATGTCATCCGTTTTATACCGGTAAGCAGAAGCACGTAGAAACCGGCGGAAGAATCGACAAGTTCAATCAAAAGCGCGTTAAAAAGAACTAATTATTTCTTATGTGTTAAAACTAAACCATACCACCATTTCGTTTTGCGGTATGGTTTTTGTTTTTTGACTTAGGTGCAACAGCCGCGTTGAATTTTCAACCGTCTAATGCTTTTGCGCCTTGTATTATACAACATTGGCGTATTGCAAAAATGATTAGTTACCAACGGAGGGAAAATGGCAGATAAGGTATCATCAATCGGCGGTCAAGCCTTGATGGAGGGCGTAATGATGCGCGGCTCTAAGTCCATGGCTTTGTCGGTCAGGGACACGGATGGCATGATTCAAACCGAATCCGAATGGCTCAAGCCGCAAAAATGGTATAATAAAGCACCTATCATTAGGGGCGTTGTTGCGTTTGTATCGTCGCTTGTTATGGGCGTATCTACGCTTACCCGTTCGGCAAAGGTGCTAGATGAGGAAGAGGAGCTTTCTAACGGCGCTATTACGCTTGCCGCCGCGCTTGGCGTGGTTTTTGCGGTAGTGCTGTTTATAGTGCTACCCGAAGTTATTGCACGACTCTTTAGCTTGATTTACTACAATGTGCTTCTAAAAAGCCTTATTGCAGGCGTGGTGCGTATAGGTATATTTGTGCTATATTTGGTGCTTGTTTCCAAAATGAAGGATATCAAGCGCACCTTTATGTATCACGGTGCCGAGCATAAGACGATAAACTGCTTCGAAAAGGGAATGGAGCTTACTGTAGAAAACGTTCAAAAATGCAGTACCCGCCACAACCGTTGCGGAACGACCTTTTTGTTTATCGTAATGATAATTTCCATTTTGGTATTTGCGGTAATCAACTGGGTTTTGGACGCATTGCTTGGTGGGCTTATGAGCGGAGCAGTAGAAGCGGTTGTTTTTATTTCAATAAAGCTTGTTTTCTTGCCGCTTGTTGCAGGTATCAGCTACGAGGTGCTTAAAGCCGTAGCAAAAATGCCCGACAACCTGCTTGCCAGGATTTTGCGTGCGCCGGGACTTGCGTTGCAGGCTTTGACTACGGCCGAGCCCGACGACGATATGGTGGAGGTTGCAATTCGCAGCTTTATCACCGTTTATAAGATGGAGGAATCGCCCAACGAGCCTCTTCAAAAATTTGGTGAGTTGGATATTATTGACGTAAGAGAGTACTTGCGCAAGGAGCTTGTAGGCGTTGAAGAGGTTGAAGCCGATTGGATTTTGTGCGAGGTTCTAAAGGTAAAGCGCGGCGAGCTTGCTATGATAAAAAAAGTATCGCTACAAAGCTTTGCCGAGATTAAAAAGATTGTCGAGCGTCGCAAAAACGGCGAACCGTTAGACTATATTACTAACCATGCGTACTTTTACGGTTACGATATTTATGTAGATAATCGCGTGCTTATTCCCCGAATGGATACCGAAATTTTGGTAAGCGAGGCTATTAAGGAAATAGGCAACAGAGAAGCCGCGGTTTTGGATTTATGCACCGGCTCGGGCTGTATTGCGCTTGCTTTATCCAAAAACACCTCGGCAAATATTGTGGCTAGCGATATTTCCGAAGAAGCGCTGGAGGTTGCGGCTATCAATCTTGAGGGTACCGGTGTAACACTTGTAAAAAGCAATTTGTTTGCCGAGTTTGCGTACGGTACGTTTGATGTAATCGTAACAAATCCGCCGTATATTAGGACTGCCGATATTCCGCTTCTTTCGTCTGAGGTAAGATGTGAGCCTTATCTTGCACTTGATGGCGGCGAGGACGGGCTTGATTTTTATAAGAAAATCGTATCAAATGCAAAGAGCTATTTGCGTAGCAACGGCAAGCTGATTATGGAAATCGGCTACGATCAAGCGGAAAGCGTAAAGCAGCTTATGCGTACGTTTGGCTTTGTGGGACTTAGAGCTATAAAGGATCTTGACGGTAACGATAGAGTAATAATAGGACAAAAATAAATATGAATTTAGAAAAGCTTAAAAATATAAAAACAAAATTTGAGTCGCTTAGCGCATCAATTTCTGACCCTGCGATTATTGCGGACAACAAGGAGTGGACAAAGCTTGTTAAGGAGCATGCCACGCTTGAGCCTATCGTTACGCAGTACGACGCGTATGTTAAGGCGCAAAACGACATAGAGGAGGCAAAAAAGCTTCTTAAAGAGGAAAAGGACTCCGAGATGCTTGAGCTTGCAAAAATCGAGCTTGACGAAAAGAAGGAGCTTCTTGCTAAGACCGAAAACGAGCTTAAAATTTTGCTTTTGCCCGTGGACCCCAACGACGAAAAGAACGTTATCGTGGAAATCCGTGGCGGTGCAGGTGGTGACGAGGCGGCGCTGTTTGCGTACGAGCTTATGCGTATGTACAAGATGTTTGCCGAAAAAAACCGTTGGCGTGTAGAGGATATCGACGTTAACCTTACAGAGCTTGGCGGTGTAAAGGAAGCGGTTTTCCAAATTTACGGCGAGGCTGTTTATCGCAAAATGAAATATGAAAGCGGCGTTCATAGGGTGCAAAGAGTGCCCGATACCGAAACGCAGGGTCGTATTCACACCTCTACGGTTACGGTAGCCGTTCTTCCTGAGGTTGAGGACGTCGTAGTCGAAATCAACGAAAAGGATCTTAAAATCGACACATATCGAAGCGGTGGTGCAGGCGGTCAGCACATCAACAAGACGGATAGCGCAGTACGAATGACGCATCTTCCTACGGGCATTGTGGTAACCTGTCAGGACGAGCGCAGTCAGATTAAGAACCGCGAAAAGGCAATGCGTGTGCTTAAGTCAAAGCTGTACGACTTGTATCAGTCGCAGGCGGAGAAGGAATATGCCGAAAATCGCAAGAGTCAAGTAGGAACGGGTGACCGAAGTGAACGTATTCGTACGTATAACTTCCCGCAAGGCAGAGTAACCGATCACCGAATCGGCATGACAATTTACAGCATCGAGGCATTTATGAACGGCGATATTTCAGCTATGCTTGAGGCGCTTCGTATAGCCGACCAGACGGCAAAGCTGGAAAAAGAAGAATAAAGAACTGCTAAAAAATTGTAGGAGGTCGTTAAATGAAAAAGATTTTGTCACTTTTAATTTCGTTAAGCATGCTGGTGGCGTTTTGCTTTACGTTTATCGCATGCAATGACGAAACGGAAACCGAATATACGGTGACATTCCGAGTGGATAACGCTGTGTACAGCGAGATTAAGTTTGCCGAGGGTGAAAAGGTAACCTTCCCCGAAGACCCCTCTAAGGGAGGTTATATCTTTAGCGGATGGTACCGTGGCAACGTTCAGTGGGTAGAGGGCAAAAACGAGGTTACTTCAGACGTCGTGCTTGTTGCAAAATGGAAGACCAGTACCGGTCCGGACACTCAAGACAAAGGACAAACGACCTATAGGATTACCGTAGCCGATTTTGACAGCCAAATGGGCACGGTTGCTCGTAGCCCTCAAAAGACCAATTATGTGCCGAATGAAAAGGTTACCATTAGCGTTACGGCTAACAGCGGATACGAAATTCGTTCGATTATCATAAACGACGTTGATTATACCGACTCATTAAAAGGCGAAAGCACCGAGTTTACTACGGCGTCCTGCGAAATTACGGTAACGTCGGCAACGCTCGTAGAAGTAAAATTCCAGGAATACGGAATATGGGGCAATCCCGATTACGTTCATAAGCTTAGCATAAGCAAAATTGATACCCAAAAGGGAAATATTGCAGTTTTTCCGGATAGGGCTGTGTATGCCGAGGGCGAAGAGGTTACCTTTACCGTTACCGTCAATGACGGAAGCGCGATAAAGAATTTTGATATAAACGGAGTAAGCAAAAGGGCAGACCTAACAAAAGAGGAAAATACCTATACTTACACGTTTGCCATGACCGAAAACACTACGCTCAATATTGTATTTGATGACGATCTGACAAAAATTTATAACGCAAATATCAATAATTACGATTCTCTTATTGCAAGAAAGGGCAAGGTGCTTGTTGACTTTTACGGCACAACCTGCTCGCCCTGCCAGAATCTTGCGGCATTGTTTGAGCAGTATATCGAGGCTCTTGAGGCCAACGATCCGGCTGCGATTGCGGCAGACGTTAAGATAGTAAAGGTTAACGTTTCGTCCAATACGTCTATTCAAACAAGCTCGCCGCAGTATCGCATATTCCAAAAGTACGAAAGATTTTCTAACGGTGGCTTGCCCTTTATGGTGATGCTTGAGGACGGTGAGCTTATTGGCTATTTTAACGGAATGATCAATGATTACAACTGGCTTATTGGTTGGATGACAAATCCGACAATGGATAAATAAGCTCAAATAATTAATAACGACAAAAAGCACGTCTACGTAGGCGTGTTTTTTTATTGCCAAAAAAGTAGCTTGTCTTGCGGTTTTTGTCCGCTTTTGGCGAAAGGTGTATATTACGCATTCTATCTTCATATCTAAGGCAGTGGCATAGTATATTTAGTGTATGGAAAGCATTAAAAAAATTTTGCCAAGCCGCATAAGCAAAGCGTTGAACGGACTGGACGCAAGTAAGGTTTACGAATTGCGCCTAAGATTACAGCGAGTGTCGGTCAATTACGGCGGTAGGTTTTTTGGGCTTTCGGACGTTGGGCTCGGGAGTGGCGGCTTTACCGTTACGGCAAGCGAAATAGAGGATGTCGTGCTAAAAGCCTCGGGGCACTCTATTTATGCTGTAAACGACCAAATTAAAAGCGGCTTTTTGTGTTTATCGGGAGGAGTGCGAATAGGTGTTTGCGGCGAGGTGGTATTAGGAAAGACCATCAAGAATTTTACCTCGCTTAATATTCGTTTTCCGCACGAGATAATAGGCTGTGCCGACGGCATAATAGGTCTAATCGCAAGGGAGCGAGGTTGTTATAATACGCTGATAGTATCTGCCCCCGGCATAGGCAAAACGACGCTTCTGCGAGATTTGGCGAGACAGCTGTCTAATCGCGGGAGCAACGTTCTTATAGCAGATGAGCGTTATGAAATTGCGGCGTATAATGACGGCAAATCGCTGGACGTAGGCAAAAATTCAGACGTAATTTCGGGTACAAGTAAGGATTTTGCTTTTAGCCAAGGAATAAGGTATATGCGGCCCGACATTATAGTAGTGGACGAAATAACGAGCAATGACGATGTTAAAGCCGTTTGCCGCGCTTGTAGCAGCGGTGTTAGCGTGATTGCATCCATTCACGCAAGCGGCTTCGAGTACAAAAACCGATTTCCCGATTTAGACTGCTTTGACCGTATCGCGGTTCTTGGCGGAGGCGTGGGGCAAATAAAGGGTGTTTTCGATGGCGACGGAGAACGAATATGAACAGCGTGCTTATAGTGGCGTTATGTGCGCTTTGCGGGCTTATGATAGGACTTAGCCTTACCAAACGCCAACGAGAAAGAGAGGCTTACTACCGCGAATTTAACGGCTTGTGCGCTCATATTATTAGCAACATAAGCTATCGGGCAGACAAAATCGCCGACGTTGTGGACGGAATTGAGTGGCAATCGTCTGCGCTTAGAAAAAACATGGAGGAATACAAGGCGTACGTAAGTGGCGGCGAGCTTTCGCTTACTCAGGGCGTGCTGACAAAAGGCGAGCTTGCAGCAGTAAAGGAGTTTTTTTTGCGACTTGGACGGTATGACGGCGAAACACAGCTTGCTGAGCTAAAGCAAAGGCAAAGTGAGCTTACGATTCGCTATAAGGAGATAAAGGACAAAAACGACATACAGGGAAATATGTACGTAAAGCTCGGCTTTTTGGCAGGATTACTTTTGGGTATTTTGCTCATATAAGGTGGTGGTATGGGAATAGAGGTGATATTTAAGATTGCAGCGGTAGGTATAATTACGGCAATTGTGTGTCAGGTGCTAAAAAAGGCAGACAAGGATGAAATAGCCACCATTGTTTCGCTTGCCGGGCTTGTTATAGTGCTACTTATGATAGTAGACATGATTGCTCAGCTTTTTGGAACCTTGCAAACGATGTTCGGGCTGCAGTAATGGACATTCTAAAAATAGCGGCAGTAGGCATTATCACTGCGTTTTGCTCACTTACCATTAAGGAAAGCAAAAGCAATTTGGGCATAACGGTAGGCATTGCCGGCGGCTGTATAATTATGCTGATGATAGTCGATTACTTTGCGGAAATTTTCGCGGTAATCACCTCGCTTATTGAGGGTGCAGGGATATCAAGCAACATTCTAAAAATAGTAATCAAAATTATAGGTATAGGGTACATAACCGAATTTGCGGCAGGAATTATTGAGGACGCAGGTAACAGTTCGGTTGCGGAAAAAATAGTAATAGCAGGAAAGGTAATAATTTTGGTTGTGTCGTTGCCTATTATTACCGCGCTGTTCGACCTTGTCGCGGAGCTGGTTAAATGAAAAAAAGTATCGTTTTGTTTTTGCTCGCCATAGTGATTTTGTTTCCGACCTCTAATTACGTTTGTTATGCAGACGAAGCAGAGGGCGAGCAGATCAGTATAGAAGATGTAATTGACAGCCTTGACACATCCGAGGTGGACAAGCTGCTTGCCGAGCTTGACGATGGCGAGCTTTCGGTGTTCGGCTTTAGCAATATAAAGGACAAGCTTTTGTCGCTGGCCAGCGGTGGCGAGGGAATAGATTTTTCCGATTTTCTAAGCTACGTATCATCGATTTTTGGTTCTAAGCTAAATAATTTTGTGCCGTTTATCGTGTCGCTTCTTACTATTTGCATACTGTTTAGTCTCCTAAGCTCGGTAAAGGGTAGGTTTGCATCAAAGTCTACCGAAACAATTGTAAGGCTTGCTTGTATTTCACTTGTTATGGTAATCGTGTTTGCGCAAATACTCAATCTTGTGGAGGAGAGCAAAAGCCTTATACAGTCGCTAAAAAGCCAAATGGACGGTTTTTTTCCTGTTTTACTTACGCTTATGACTGCAATTGGCTCGTCGCAATCAGCCACAGTTTATCAGCCAACCATAGCGGTATTGTCGGGCGCGGTTATAAACATAATAACGGTGTTTGCCTTGCCATGCTTTTTGTTTAGCATAGTTTTTACGGTGGTGGGCAACCTTACGGACGGAATAAAGCTTAAGAGCATGGCGCAGTTTTTTTCGGGCGCAATGAAGTGGGTGCTTGGCACGGCATTCTTTTTGTTCTTGGCGGTGCTGTCCATTCAGGGCATAACGGCGTCAATCTACGACAATATTTACATAAGAACGACAAAGCTCGCGTTAAGTCAGTACGTACCTATAATCGGAGGGTATTTGTCCGAGGGATATAATCTTGTAATTAGCGGTAGCGTGCTGATAAAAAACGGAATGGGACTAAGCGGAATAATAATTTTACTGTTGTCCGTACTGCCTATCGTCGTGCAGATTATAGTGTTCAGTCTATCGCTAAAGCTAGTATCCGCGGTGGCAGAGCCGCTTGGCTGTGGCGAAATCTGCAACATCTTGGGCGGCATAAGCAAGAGCGTATCGGCGCTTGTTGCAATACTTTTGGGCGTGGCGTTTTTGTACTTTATCTTTTTGCTGCTGCTGGTTTGTACGGGGAATTTGGTGATTTGATATGATTGTATCGTGGGTTATGAGCATACTTGCCGTAGTGATTCTAAGCATTGTGGCGGATTTGCTTTTAAGCGGCAAACGAATGGGTAAGTTTGTCCGCGGGGTGTTTGCGTCGCTTACGATTTTAATAATCGTTGCACCGCTACCCAATTTTTTTAGCGGCGACTACGGGTTAGGTGATGCTTTGGTTGTAGACAAACAAACGGACGAGGTGTTCCTTGACTACGCTAATAGCCTTAAGGTAAGCGCGCTAAATAATGCCACCGAGGATAAGCTTGACGCCGAGGGATACAAGGGGGCAGAGGTGGATATTACCTGCGAGTGGGGGACGGAAATTAAAATCACGGAGGTGACGGTCAATTTGCATAATTTGGTTATGGACGAAAAAGTTGTGCATATAAATAAGTATAGCGCGATTACCGGTATAGTAAGCGAATACCTCGGTGTGGACAAGGGAGTTGTGGTAATTTATGACTAAGCTTATCCAAAGGCTAAAGGGGCTAAAGCACAAGGAAATTATTATTGCCGTTGTCTCGGTAGTCGTAATGCTTGTTATATACTTTTCGTCTTTTGGCGGATCTGCATCCAAAAAGGAGGAAGATGCAACGCCAAGCGACTATTGCCTATTTAAGCAGCAAGAAATTTCCGACGTAATTTCGCAGATGGAAGGAGCCGGCAAGGCAAGCGTAGTAATAAACTGGGCATCGAGTGTGGAAATCATTCCTGCCCAAAACGTAACGGAAAACGGCAATACGTTAAGCAGTTCTATTGTTCTTTCTTCGGGCGAGCCGATAATTCTAAAGGAGATTTATCCAAGGGCAATAGGAGTATTGATTGTTTGCGAGGGAGGTAGCGATGCAAGAGTTAGGGTAAATATCATTATGGCAGTATCCACGCTGTTGGATTTACAGGCAGACAAAATTTTGGTGTATGGAACAAGTAAGTAATCAGGAGGCAAAACCTATGTTAAGTAAGAAAAAAAAGGTGTTTATTTTGGTGGGCATGATCGCACTTTTGGTGGTGACGGGAGTGCTCAACGTGGTGCTCAACGGCAATGCGATCAGTGCTAATGGCGGTGATGATACGCAGCTTGGCTCGGCGTCGTTTTTCGATACATACCGCACTGACCGCACGGCAACGCGCGAGCAGACTATTTTGTATCTCGATGCAATCATCGACAATTCGGATTCAAGCTCTGATTCTGTAGAGAATGCAAGACAGTCAAAGTTGGAGCTTACTCAGAATATGGAGCTCGAGCTTGTGCTTGAGGGACTTATTAAGTCGCTTGGATTCGAGGACGTTGTGGTGACCAATTCGACCGAAAGCGTCAACGTAATCGTAAAAGCAAAGGAGCTTACCGACGTTCAGGCAACGCAAATTACCGAAATAATCGTTACCGAAACGGATAAATCGTCGTTTGACGTCAGAATTATTCCGGTAGAATAAACAAAATATAATCAAAATAATTGTAATTTTCATTTTCTTGTGTTATAATGTCTATATACTTTATAAAGTGGGTGTTATGCAATGAAGAATTTGATTAACAATGATTCGGGTGGAAACATAACTTACGGTAATCATGTTTTGCTTTCTATTATCAGCCTTGCAACCCAGGAAATAAGCGGAGTTGGCTCGCTTGTAGGCAAGGGTGTAAAGATGGACGTTGTTGGTAATACCGTTAACATCGTTGTTAGTATCAACGTGTATTACGGAGTAAGCTGTGCGGATTTGGCATTCCGAATTCAGGATAACATAAGACGCAATATAGAAACGAGCACCACCTACAAGGCGGGTAAAATCGACGTTAATATATTGGGCGTTGAATTTCGCAATAAAAAAGACACGACTACCCTATAGATCGCTATAGGGTTATTCGTTTTGGAGCAGCTATGAGTAGAAGAACTGTAAGAGAAAACGTTTTTAAGTTGGTTTACGAAACGGGAATTTGCGGCGAAGTTAACGACCTTACCGTACAGCTCGTTACGCAAAATTCGGACAGCGACGACAAGGCTTATTTTGACAAGGTGTTTTTTGGCATCGTGCAAAATAAAGAAAGCCTTGAGGGGATAATCAAAAAGTACGCAAGAGCGTACGAGTTCGAAAGATTGTACAAGGTAGATATTGCAATATTGCTTGTCGCAATTTATGAGATACTTCACTGTGACGATATTCCGTATAAGGTGTCGGCAAACGAAGCGGTAGAGCTTGCCAAGGCGTATTCTACCGAAAAGAGCGCGTCGTATATCAACGGAGTTTTGGCATCGGTTATTAAGAATATGGAGGAGCACAAATGAGCGCACAGATAATTGACGGAAGAAAAATTGCCGCGTCTATAAAGGCGGAGGTAAAGGCAGAGGCAGAGGCGTACCTTAAGCGCAACGGACGCAAAATCGGACTTGCTGTTATTTTGGTAGGCGACGATTTTGCAAGTGGAATTTATGTTCGCAACAAAATCAACGCGTGCAACGAAAACTGTATTCAGTCGTTTTCGCATAGGCTTCCCGCATCTACTACGGAAGAAGAGCTTATCGAGCTTATACACAAGCTTAACGAGGACAACACGGTAGACGGCATACTTGTTCAGCTTCCGCTCCCGTCCCACATTCGCCAAAACGTCGTGCTTTCGCACATTTCGGCAAAAAAGGACGCAGACGGCTTCCTTGCCGAAAACGCGGGCAACCTTATGCTTGGTAACCCCTCGCTTAACGCTTGTACGCCGTGCGGCATAATCGAGCTTATAAAGTCCACAGGCTGCAAGATTGACGGAGCAAATGCAGTCGTAATCGGACGAAGCAACATCGTAGGCAAGCCGACCTCGCTTCTTCTTCTCGAGAACCACGCAACCGTTACAATGTGCCACTCGCATACCTCCAACTTTGTAAATTTCTCGCGCCACGCAGATATTTTGGTTGTAGCGGTAGGCAAAAAGGGACTTATTACCGGCGAGATGGTAAAGAAGGGTGCAATCGTAATCGACGTTGGTATGAACCGTGAGGAAGGCAAGCTTTGCGGCGACGTGGACTACGAGTCGGTAAGTCAGGTTGCGGGCTATATCACACCCGTGCCCGGCGGCGTAGGACCGATGACGATTGCAATGCTACTTAAAAATATCGTTAAGGCGGCATTGGCGCTTGAATAAAATTCTAACCGTTTCCCAAATCAACAATTACGTCAAAAATATGTTTGACGACGAGCTTCTTTTGCATACTGTTACCGTCGAAGGCGAGGTTTTCGAGCATAAGTTTTCGGGAGGCAACACGTATATCACGCTAAAGGAAGGCGACTGCGTTTTGTCGTGCGTAAAATTTGGCGGCAAAATAGAGTTTTATGTTGGGGATAAAATTCGCGTTACGGGCAGTATGCGATTTTTCGCTAAGGGCGGCAGAGTGACATTTATTATCACCTACGCTTCGGCGATAGGTAAGGGCGAATTGCAGCTTAAGCTTAGCGAGCTAAAAGAAAGATTATCCAAAGAGGGCGTTTTTGATAATAACAAGCCGCTACCTAAATTCATAAATAGAATTGCATTGGTTACAAGCGTAGAGGGTGCGGTTATTCACGACTTTTTCAGCGTATTAGAGCGCAACGGTTGTACGTATATAGACGTAGACGTGTACGGCGTAAAGGTGCAGGGCGAGGGCGCAGACAAGACTATCGTGACTGCTTTGCAGCGTATAGGCGGCAGAAAATACGATATAGTCGTAGTTGCGCGCGGTGGCGGCTCGGGGCAAGACCTTGACTGCTTTAATACCGAGGCTTTGGCTCGGGGCGTATATGACTGCGCTTTTCCCGTAATTTCTGCGGTGGGACACGAGGTGGATTTTACCCTATGCGACTTTTCGGCTACGCTTAGGGCAGGAACTCCAAGCATAGCCGCAGAGCATATTGTCAGAATAAACGAAGCGTTTGTTTCCTGTTTTTACGATAGACTGTCTGCGA
>SVHR01000009.1 GCA_015055705.1 Clostridiales bacterium
TTCTACCGTGAAATGCGTCGTGATACCGCTTTTTGCTTTACGTTTACTCGCTTGCGTACGTTTTAGTACGCGCCGCTCGTAATCCGCAGCACAAAAGACGGTCTGACTCGCATTTGACGGCTTTAATGTTCTACCGTGAAATGCGTCGTGATACCGCTTTTTGCTTTACGTTTACTCGCTTGCGTACGTTTTAGTACGCGCCGCTCGTAATCCGCAGCACAAAAGACGGTCTGACTCGCATTTGACGGCTTTAATTATTTTACCGTGAAATGTGGTGTGATAGATTATGTCACCACACGAGGGCAAGCAAAGCTTGACCTTGGGCGCGGCGAGCGTGTGTACGCTAAATGTACTTTCCTGTGCAGGAGCAAATCTTCTTTTTGTGCAGAGTGCTTTGTACGCTAAATGCGTTCATTTAGCGAGGGAATACGGGAACTCCTTGTTTTTTCCACAAAAGGCGCTATTTACTCTCTGAAACTTGATTGTTGACATACGTTATCAAAAAACTCTCTTATTATATTCCAAAACGTTTTGAAATGAAAAAAAGCTATGCTATAATGACGCAAGAGGGTAAGATGTCAAAATATGCTAAAGAAGTTAATAATTGCTTAGAAAGGCTTAAGCGGGGAGATGACTCTCAATATCAAGCTCTATTTGGTATTACATGGAACCACTTATGCGTCGTAGCTAAATATTATCTAAAAAATAAGTCATATTGTGACGACGTGGTAATGGAAGTCTATGAGCGAGTTATGAAATACATAAGCTCATATAAAGAAGGCATGGATGGATATAATTGGCTATGTAAGATAACGCAAATGGTCGCATACGCCTTTAACGATAAAAATAAGATTTTTGATAATTCGATTACGGTTGAAGATACTGATCGAACCGAAAATTTTACCGATATCGTTGATATTAAGACCGATGTGGATAACATTCTTAAAAAATTAGATCCGGAAAGCAGAAAAATAATCATAGGCTATTTTTATTTGAATTTTACATACGAGGAAATCGGTAAAAAATTAGGCAAAACAAGATCGGCAATATATAAACAGCTAAAGAAAACTCTAAAAGAAATAGAAAAATTATTATAAGGTACACTTTGTTTTATCTAAGCTGATTATATTATGAATTTTAGTTAGGAGAATTTATGAAAGATAATGACTTTCACAAATTAATAGAGCAACAAAACGCAGAAAAAAAAGCGGAAAAGTATGCGGAATTCGAAAAGAAGCACGATTTGCCCAAGGCAAATACGGTCAAGGCAAAGCAAAAGCATACCATTCGTTACAGCTTGCTTGCGTCTGTTTTGGCGGCGCTTTGTCTTGTTGTTGCATTGATTGTTTGGCTAATAGGCGATTTGTTGCCGCGTTCCAATAACGTGGATACACCCACTTCGATAAGCTATTACGTAGCAGAAGATTGCACCATAATAAATATGGATAATACAGTCAAGGATTACGCAGCAAGCCAAGGGCTTCCGCTTTTGTATATTGACTGGTATGACGAGGCTGAGGACATTCAGTCATGGTTATACGTAGATAAAAATGATAACACCGACATTGTATATATAAGAGAGTGTATAGCAAATAGCGAAACGGGCAATATAGTTAATCTGTATATCATAGATATGAATACTAACGTTGATATTTTTACCGCATATAAGGAAAGCTGTAACAAAGTAACGGTTATAGGCAAAATAACGGTAAATTGGGCTTACAGTCAAAGCCTGGGCATGGCATTTTTCGTATATGAGGGTTATAAATATTATATTTCTTTGGATTTCCCCATGGCGGAAGACGACATTTTGAGAATTGCAGAAGGAATGATAATAAAATAGTGCATTTGGATGCGCAGGCATACAAATCAAAAAGCTTGGTTATCAAAAGCGCCCACTAAGGTTAGATACCTTTTGGGTGCTTTTTTGTTGTAAAAATAAGCAGTCGGTATCCGAGACAACGGCGAAAAACGCCTTATTTAATATATTTCTTATCCTTTTGCTTAAGCAGCCCGTTGACTATGGAAATGTCAAAAAACTTGACGGGTTTAATAGAAATTATAAGCTTATTATTCAATTTAAGCTATTTATATTGTCAATTGACACCTAAAGTAGGTGTTTTCTGTATTAACTTATTTGCAGATGGACATGATAAAATGTAGTCACAATTCACTCGTTTTTGAGGTGTTCAATGAATATACATTCGAGAATAAAACAATTGCAAAATGATAGGAATTGGTCTATCAATCATATGGCAATGGAAGCAAATATAAGTCCGGGGACTATACTCAATTGGTTCAAAAGAAAATCAATACCTACGATAGAAGGAATTCAAAATCTATGTAATGCTTTTGGAATTACATTAAGCGAGTTTTTTAATGAAAGTGGAGACGATAGTGTTTATTTAAGTTAGATTCAAAAGGAGCTTTTAAGTGAATTTGACTTACTTGATAAAAGAGAGAAAGAAGACATTATCAGGCTAATTAAAACAAGAAATGAAATAAGAAAGGAATCTCCATTGTAGAAGTTAAAATCTCATTAAGGAAAACAAACGAGGAAGCTTATGACGCCAATAGAGTTCAACATATGCCTTCGAAAAATAAAAACGAATGTAAAAGCATTCAATAGGTTATACAAATTTTATTTCCCAAAGATAGTAATCCATATTTTTGTTATCTACAAAAACAAAAGTCTTAGCGAAGATGTAGCGCAAGAATTCTTTATGAAGTTAATGGAAATGCAAGAAATTAACTACGTAACATATCCAAATTCTTGGGTATACACTATTGCCGAAAATATAGCGAAAAATATTGTAGCGAAGGAAAAGAAAAATTTTGCAGAATCTATAGATAATATTAAAGCTTCTGTAAACGATGAATATGCATATCAATTATACGGCGATTATTGGGAAAAGCTTAATAAGCTCGATGAGCAAACACGAAAAATTATAATAATGAAGATTTTTGAGGGCTATCGCTATAAAGAAATTGCGGATGAAATGAATTTGAAGGTCGACACAGTTCGACAAAAATATTGCCGAGGAATAAAAAATTTAAAATTTATGTCACAAAATTAGATTTTTTTTTGTCTCTAATATATAAATAATATAAAGGAGATTACAAAAATGAAAAAATTACTAACCTTTATGCTTTTGTTAGCTGTTTTAGCTTCCGTTTCTCTTACGCCAAGCTTTGCGTTGGCTCACGCAGAAACTAATCTTGAGGAAGAATGTGATACATTGTTCTTCCAAACATTAAATGAAATAATAGCCGATGAGGGCATTACAACAGTCAATAATACAATTACAATTCTACGCTAAGAACGATGGAAGCACCTGAAACTATGACTTACAACGGTGAAATACGTGGCTTTAGTGATTGGCAAATAATATTGGGTGGTTACACTGATTACGATGCTAATACGAATCCGTGGCAACAATATTCAACAGAGCGAATCCTTGAATATAGTGCAAAAGATATTATCGCAAGAATTTACCCCAATCTTGAGGCCGGAGCTTTTGTTACTATAAGAGCAAGATACAACGAGGTAGTAAGTGGCGGAGGTGACGGCGATAATAACTGTGTAGCAGCTGGAACGTTAATAACGCTTGCAGATGGCACGCAAAAGCCTGTAGAGCAACTTACCGGTAACGAAATGTTGCTTGTTTGGAATATGTTGACAGGTACTTTCGATACGGCACCTATTCTCTTTGTAGATAGCGATCCTACCAAAGTCTACGAAGTAATCAATCTCTATTTCTCAGACGGAACGAATGTAAAAGTAATAACCGAACACGCGTTCTGGGATAATAATCTAAATGAATACGTTTATTTGAGAAGCGATGCGGCAAAGTATATCGGACATTGGTTTAATAAGTTAACGGCTGATCAATACGGTAATCTTGCATGGACAAGCGTACAGCTTACCGATGTAATTGTTCAAGAAGAATATACTTCGGCTTGGAGTCCTGTTACTTGCGAACATTTGTGCTATTATGTAAACGGTATGTTGTCTATGCCCGGTGGTATTGATGGCTTAATAAACATTTTTGACGTTAATTCGCAGGCTATGCAATATGACATGGTAGCTATGCAAAATGACATTGCCACTTACGGTTTGTTTACTTACGAAGAATTCGCAGAGATTGTTCCTATAACTGAAGATATCTTTAATGCTTTTAATGGTCAGTACCTTAAGGTTTCTATAGGCAAGGGACTTATTAGCATTGAGAGAATTCAAGAGTTGGTAGAAAGGTATTCTATTTTCTTTTAGAAGAAAATAAGATATTACAAAAAGGTCGAGAATCATCTCGGCCTTTTTGTATAAAGCCCCCCGCTATAGGTTGGGTACTCCTTTAGTATTCGCAATTTACAAATCTTGGTAAAAGTACGGACTTTAGCAATAATCAACTAAGATATAATATAAGCATAACGACTTGAGAGAGAAGAAACTTGACGAAAGAGAAAGTAAAACGGATAGTCAAACGGCTTTCTTACATACTGGAAATGATGCGTGATGGTAAAACGGAGTGTGTGGTTTATATAAGTAAAGCAAAAGAGAAAATTGTTATAGATGATGACGTTTTATCGGTAATAGCGATAATGGATGAAATTATCGAAAATGAACAAACAGAATGGCGAAAAAAGTTTTTTGTTGGTATTAGAAAAGGATGTAATGATATTTATAATATACATAATTGTCCTATGGAGCGAACCACATATTATGCGGCAAAAAAGGCTTTTATAGATAAAATCTACGAATGCTGTATTTACAAAGGCTTGGTGGATTACGATGACATATTAAATACGATATTAGGATGATGAAAATGCAAAAGAAAAGCTCAGAAGAAGTGTTGGAAATGATGATACAATTGCTGCTCGTTTATTTAGAAGAGCTGTCTGTATATAAGGATATTGACGGTGAGCAGTTTCTATACGGGGAGCGTACGGCGTACACTGAATGCCTGGAGCTGATACAGGAGTGGGAATACGCTGATATTAACGGCTTGAATTTTGATATCGAAGAAAAATATCCCTTATAAACAGGTAAATATCCGTGGGTTCAAAATCACTGTTTACTTGCACCTTTTATTCGGCGAATTATAATAAGCGACAGTCCAAGCTTTAGTAGGTCGGGGATAACATACGGTAGCACGCAAAGCGTTAGTGCGGCGGTAAGCCCTACAGCCGTACCCGAGCTTGCACAGTAAATCATATACCAAGCTGTGCCGCACGTATAGCAAACAAGTAGCCCTACAAGCATTATTAGCGGTAGAAGCTTGCTTTTGTTAAGAAGCGTTTGCAAAAGCCACATAGCAAGAGTGGCAAGCACGAAGCCCCAAATAAAGCCACCGTTTATTCCAAGCAGTATTCCAAGTCCGCCCGAAAACGAAGCAAATACGGGTAAGCCGATTGCGCCCAATATCACGTATACGAGAATTGCGAGGGTGCTTTTTTTTCCGCCCAAAATGCCGAACGACAAAAACACGCCAAGCGTTTGCAGGGTGAATGGGACGGCGGTGGGGATGGCAATCCACGAGCATAATGCCATTACGGCGCACATCATAGCAACACGCACAATATCGATTGTAGACAGCTTTGACATATTATATTTTGATGCTTATTTCGCCGGACAACAGAGCCGCCGTTTCGCCGCTATCGTAGCGCACTATAAGGCGGCATTCACCGTCTATATCAAGGGCGGTTGCGGTGCGCTCGCTGTCAAATCCAATAACGGTAATTTGCCTGCCCAAAATAAAGCTTTTGCTTCGATATGACGATACGTACCCCTGATTTTTTGACAAATAGTAGTACATAAAGCGATTTATTACCTCCGCGGCAAGCCTGTTTTTGCCGTCACTTTGCGGCGACAAAAGAATGGCTCCCGCTATGCTTTTTAGCTCGTCGGGGAAGCCTTCGCGCGGGGGTGTAACGTTGATTCCTATGCCTACTATTGCGTAGTCCAACGTGCCTGTTTCGATGCCCATAGCGGCCTCGGTAAGTATGCCGCAAACCTTTTTGCCGTCCACAAAAACGTCGTTAACCCACTTGATTTTGGCGGTTTTGCCGCACACAGACTCTATTGCCTCGCAAACAGCTACCGCCGCCATTGTGGTAAGGCTTGCCGCCTTTTCCGCAGAGAAGTGGTGGGGACGGATCAAAAGGCTCATATATATGCCGCTTCCTTGCGGCGAAAAAAAGCTTCGACCCTTGCGACCCTTACCGCCTGTTTGAGTAAGCGCAAATACAACGCCCTCGCTTGCACCGCAGGCGGCGTTTTCGCGTGCCGTATTATTTGTGGATACAAGCGTTGGGTGGACGGTGATATCCAAGCCTTGATATTCAGGTTGCAGATATTTGCGTACGCCTACTGCCGAAATAACATCCGTTTGGGTGGATAAGCAGTAGCCTTTGTTTTTTACCGCATCAATTTGATACCCCTCGGCGCGCAAAGCCGTAATTGCCTTCCATATCGCCGCGCGCGAAACAGACAGCTGTGTGCCTATTTGCTGACCCGAAACGTATTCACCCTTGTGCCTTAATAGTAATTCCAGTAATTGCTGCTTTGTGTCCATTTTGCACCTCTAAGCTGAGTATAGCAAAATGTACGGCAATTGTCAACCAAACAAATCAAAAAGGTTTACAATGTGATTTTGTAAAAAACCTTTTATGGGTCTTATAAAACAGTTGACAAAGACGCATATTTTTGGTAGTATATATTGGCTGTGGAGCGGTATCGAAGTGGTCATAACGGCCCTGACTCGAAATCAGGTAGCCTGAAAGGGCTCGTGGGTTCGAATCCCACCCGCTCTGCCAAAACAAAAAAGCAGTCGCTTGACTGCTTTTTTGTTTTGGCAAAAGCGGGTGGGTGGGCGAACAGATTGCATTTGCAATCCGTTCGTGGTGGCAAAGAATAAAAAAAGATGAGTGCAAAAGGCAACACTTGCGACCAAGGGAGCGAAGCGACCGCTATCCCACTTAATACAGACAGAAAAGGATATCACTTTTAGGCGCAATTATTATAATATAAGGCACATTTCAAAGGTGAAATGTGCCTTTTGTATAGTATTCGGCTTGCTACAGTTACGCAATTTGAGTAATTACAAGATGTGCAGATACGGGTCGCGTTCCGCCTGCAAGCGGCGTAATGGTAAGCGCGGTCGAATTGCCTGCGGGATTCCTAACGGTAAGAATAGAGTTTTCACTAGTTGTTGTTACAAGAGCCATGCCCACAATTTGCAAGGCTCCGGTTGCTCTGCCAACTACAGTGTATTCCAAATCTGCTCCGTTTAGGGTCAGCAGTAATTGACCTGCCTCGTCTACACTTACTTCAAACAAAATCTGATAAGTTCCAATTTGTGCCAAATTAAATGAATCGGGTCCCGTTCTGGCAATATCAGATCCGCTGTTGGGACCGTCCTGCGGAAAGCTAACGTCTGTTCCCGGGGCTACCGTTGCCGCATTGTCGGGCGGCATCAGTGCATAAAAATCCGCATAGTTAAGAACGCCACCTGCAGGTCCGGTTTCACCCACGGGGCCTTGGGGACCAGCGGGACCTGTTTCACCTACTGGACCTTGAGGACCAACGGGGCCTGTTTCACCTACTGGACCTTGGGGACCGACGGGGCCAGTTTCACCCACGGGGCCTTGAGGACCAACGGGGCCCGTTTCACCTACTGGACCTTGAGGACCAACGGGACCTGTTTCACCTACTGGACCTTGAGGACCAACGGGACCGGTTTCACCTACTGGACCTTGAGGACCAACGGGACCGGTTTCACCTACGGGACCTTGAGGACCAACGGGACCTGTTTCACCTACTGGACCTTGAGGGCCAACGGGACCGGTTTCACCTACTGGACCTTGAGGACCGACGGGGCCCGTTTCACCTACTGGACCTTGAGGACCAACGGGGCCTGTTTCACCCACTGGACCTTGAGGACCGACGGGGCCTGTTTCACCTACTGGACCTTGAGGACCGACGGGGCCGGTTTCACCCACGGGGCCTTGAGGACCAACGGGGCCTGTTTCACCTACGGGACCTTGAGGACCAACGGGACCTGTTTCACCTACTGGGCCTTGAGGACCAACGGGGCCGGGTAAGCCTCTTGGGCCGATTTGACCTTGTGGTCCTTGAGCGCCGCTCGAGCCTCTCGGGCCCATAGGACCTTGCGGCCCGACAGGACCGGCAGGACCCTGCGGGCCTCTTGGACCAATCGGACCTTGCGGTCCGGGCGGGCATTTTGCGCACACGTAGTCACAGTCCCATTTTTCCACACAAGAATCTTTTTGACAATCACAGTCACAGGTTTTGATGTCGTCGCAATCTTTGTTGCGAGCTCTATCGTCGTTTTTGTGACAGTTGTTGTTAGAATAAATCCATCTGCTCATACATCACTTCCTTAATAGTCATTAGTACATAATATGTTATTTTTCTTTGCAATGGCACATAAAAGAATTATTAGCTTGCTACGACAAAAGCGTACTTTGCGACTGCCGCGTAGCGTTCCATAGCTCAAAACAAGATACTATTTTTTTTGGATGGCGCAAAAATTATTGATTTTAGAGGCCGATTGTATTATACTAAAACGGTAAAAGAAAATGGCGAGAGGACAACGATGCTGCACAAAACTTTAACGCTTATAAGAGTTACCAAAAATTTTGTAAATATAGGTGACGTACTCAAAAACCGAGACCTTTTGTCGCAAATTCCTGATAGCGAGGGCGTGTTTTTTGTTTTCAATAAGGATAAGGTGGAAATAAAATTTGCGCCCAATCTTATAAACCCTATATCGGGCGAAAAGATTACGGTGGCTCGCCCCAAGAAGGTAGATTACTTAGAGGCCAAGTGGGAGTACGTCAATCACGACGTGCTTTTTATCGGGCATGCCAAGGTCGATAAGCGCAATCCGAACGGACTAAGAGGACAAATTGCCGAGCTTTTGAGCGTTGCGGACAACAAAAAAAGCCGCACGGATGGAAAAACGCTTTGGCAGGTAGAGGGGGCGGCAGAGCTTTATATCGGCTGGCTACCTTGCGAGAGTCCGTCTGCAACCGACTGGATAAAGCAATTTGCAAAGGACAAGGCGATTTTTGCCATTTTGGATAAAATGCTCATTCCCCTTGCCAACAGCAAATTCAACTACAAAAAATAGCATTGTAAATTAGCAACAAAAAAATCTGATTTTTTTCTTAATTGTGTTTTTCAATAATTGACAAAAGGACGATTTTTTTATATAATAAATTTGATTTTGTTGATTGCTTTTAGGGCGCGACAAAAAATCTTACTAGGAATTTTTAACTAAGAGAGGATATATATTATGAAAAAGCTCTATGCAGGAAAAACCAAGGATGTCTTCCAGCTTGACAACGGCAACGTTATGCTCAAGTTCAAGGACGATTGCACCGGCAAAGACGGCGTTTTTGATCCGGGCGAGAACTCGGTAGGTCTTACTATCGAGGGTATCGGCAAGGCAAATCTTCAGACGTCTGTTTATTATTTTGAACTTTTGAAGAAAGCAGGCATTAAGACTCACTACGTTAGCGCAAACGTTGAGGAAGCAACCATGGAGGTTTTGCCCGCAACTGTATTCGGCAAGGGCTTGGAGGTTATCTGCCGCCTTGTTGCGACCGGCAGCTTCGTTCGCAGATACGGTGAGTATATCGCTGACGGTACCGTGCTTGAGGGTGGCTACGTAGAGTGCACCTTCAAAAACGACGCTAAGGGCGATCCGCTTGTTACCAGCGAAGGTCTTGCGGCACTCGGCGTTATGACCCCCGAAATGTTTGCAAGCATGAAGGAGCAGACCCTCAAAATCACCAAGATTGTTGCTGACGACCTTAAGAAAATCGGTCTTGACCTTTGGGACATCAAGTTTGAGTTCGGCTACAACAACGGCGAGGTTATCCTTATTGACGAAATCGCTTCGGGCAATATGCGTGTATATAAGGACGGCAAAATCGTTGACCCCGTTGACCTTACCAAGTATATTCTTAATAGATAATAACTATCAAATACAAAAAGCGCACGGCAAAAATGCTGTGCGTTTTTTTGTGTTTTGTGAGCTTACGTAGTGCAGGTCAACCAAAATACTGCCTACGTATATGCGATTTTTGTACAATAGTATAAGTTTTTGTAGATATCTTCTCGGCTTTTAGCGTTTTTTTGTATAGACAAATTTTTCAAAAAATGTTGCTAAGTACAAAGATATGTGTTATAATGTATTGTAGGCGCGCAGAGTAGCTTTGCCTAAAATAAAGGAGTGGACTGTTATGAAAATAACTCAAGACATTAAATATATCGGCGTAAACGACCACGAGGTGGATTTATTCGAGGGACAGTACGTTGTACCAAACGGCATGTCGTACAACTCGTATGTTATTATGGACGAGAAAATCGCCGTAATGGATACCGTTGACGCTCGTTTTACGCACGAGTGGCTGGATAATTTGCAAAATGCAATAGGGGATAGGACACCCGACTATCTTGTGGTTCAGCATATGGAGCCTGACCATTCGGCAAATATCCTTAATTTTGTCAAGGCGTACCCCAAGGCAAAAATCATTTCTTCCAAAAAGGCCTTTGCTATGATGAAAAACTTTTTCGGCACCGACTTTGCGGATAGGCAAGTCGTGGTAGGCGAGGGCGACACCGTTTCGCTTGGCAAGCATAATCTCGTCTTTGTTACCGCGCCTATGGTGCATTGGCCGGAGGTTATCGTAACGTACGACAGCACCGACAAGGTGTTGTTCTCGGCTGACGGCTTTGGCAAGTTCGGTGCGCTGGACGTAAACGAGGAATGGGCGTGCGAGGCTCGCAGGTACTATTTTGGTATAGTGGGCAAGTACGGCATGCAGGTGCAGAATTTGCTAAAAAAGGCGGCAGGGCTTGAAATAAATCAGATTTGCCCGCTTCACGGACCTGTCTTAAGCGAAAACCTCGGCTACTATTTGGACCTCTATAAAACGTGGTCGAGCTATCAGTCCGAAAGCGAGGGTATAGTCATTGCCTATACCTCGGTTTACGGCAACACCAAAAGGGCGGTTTTGCAGCTTGCCCAAAAGCTTAAGGCCAACGGCTGTCCCAAGGTAGTCGTCAACGATCTCGCCAGATGCGATATGGCAGAAGCGGTCGAGGACGCCTTTCGTTACAACAAAATTGTGCTTGTGACCACCACGTACAACGCAGATATTTTCCCGTTTATGCGAGAGTTTATAAATCACCTTACCGAGCGCAATTTCTCCAACAAGACGGTAGCTTTTATCGAAAACGGAAGCTGGGCGCCTCTTGCCGCAAAGGTTATGCGTGGCATGCTGGATAAGTGTAACGGTATTACTTTCGCCGATACGTCTGTAAGAATTTTGTCCGCGCTTAGCGAGGAAAGCTCGGCGCAGCTTGACGCTCTTACTGCCGAGCTTTGTCAGGAATATCTCGCAAGGCAGGACGAAACGGCTAACAAAAACGACCTTTCTGCTCTTAATAACATAGGCTACGGCCTGTATGTAGTCACCTGCAACGACGGCAAAAAGGATAACGGTCTTATCGTTAATACCGTGTCGCAGGTTACAAGCACGCCCAGCCGTGTGGCAGTAACGATAAACAAGGAAAATTACTCGCACCATATTATCAAGCAGACCGGCATAATGAACGTTAACTGCTTGACTACAAGCGCACCGTTTGAGGTTTTTGAGAAGTTCGGCTTTGTAAGCGGAAGAGTAGTAAATAAATTTGAGGACTGCAAGCCGCTTCGCTCGGATAACGGACTTATTTTCCTGCCGCGCCATATCAACTCGTTCCTCTCGCTAAAGGTAGAGCAGTACGTGGATATGGATACACACGGCATGTTCATTTGCTCGGTTACCGAAGCACGTGTAATAAGCAACGACGAAACGATGACTTACGGCTACTACCACGCTTTTGTTAAGCCCAAGCCGGATCAAGGCAAAAAGGGCTTTGTGTGCAAAATTTGCGGATACGTACACGAGGATTCCGTGCTTCCCGAGGACTTTATCTGCCCCTTGTGTAAGCACGGCGTAATCGACTTCGAGCCGATTGGTGGATAAATAGAATATAAAATAAGCAAAAATGAAATTATACAAAAAAATACCGAGAAGATTATTCCTCTCGGTATTTTTGTTGTTGCATGTTTGTCGTATCATTTTTTCGCTATATAAACTACAAAATTTCATATGTCCGTAAAATCATTAGTTTATACGTATGTTGCGACTATGTTACCATGTAATGGAAAAGTTTATTCTTACGTTAATATTTTCATTTCCCATGTAAGCGAACAAGCGTAAATGAATATTACTTGGTCTGTTTTCATTAAAATCCGATAAAGGAATTTCAAGAATAAAGCTTTGGCTTTCATACGCTTCCCAATTTTGCTTTTGGTAAACTGCCGAAATAGGAACGGCTTTATCAAATGTATCGGTTAAAGAGGCTTGACCGATAATTTTTCCATTTTGATAGCTATCGCTCCAAGATATTTCTGTTCCAAAAGTTACGTCACAATCTATGTAGAGAATACCCTCATTGTTATATGGCTTCGAAAATTCCCAATAGTCCTCCGATGAAGAGATATTGTACCACGAAATGATAGCGTCTTTCGAAGAAAAATAAGAGGGCCCCTTTGATACATATACCGTAATCTGTGAATTTTGGGTTGTGGTTGATCCTATTTCGGGAGATGTTTTTATTACGTTTCCATCGGTAATATTATCGTCGTAGATATATTCCACTTTTGGTATTAATCCGTTTGAAGACAAAATGCTTTTTGCTGATGATTCATCAAGATCTGATACGTCGGGAATAGTTATTCTATTGCCGCAACCAACCAAAGAACAAACAATAAGAACTGAGATTAAAGCTAAACTTAATTTTTTCATTTTTCCTCCTGAAAAGTGTGGATATAAAGATAGAATGCGTAAATGTTAGCATAGAATATTCTATATGTCAAGTATTATTATAGAAATTTCTATATACTAAAGACATGGAAAGCAGTTTTAGCGAGATACTAAAGGATTTTTTAGAGGAGAACAATCTAACGCAAGTGGCCTTTGCCAAAAGGATAGGAGTAAAGCAAAGTCAGGTAAGCGAATGGCTAAAGGGCAAGGCAAAGCCCGGATATGATATACTCAAAAATATGGCAATTGCCTTTAATGTTTCTGCAGATTATTTTTTGGGAATTAAGGATATATACTAAAAATGGCTACTATATGTAGTCATTTTTTTGCAATAAGTCAACATCTTGCACGAAATCTTGCATGTTGATGGATGGAAGATAGTTCTTTTTACAAACAAAAGAATAATCTATCAATTATGTCCTTGATTTATTCGCGAAATTATGATATAATACAATAACAAATTTTTTATACAAAGGAAATTTATGGCTAAAAAACTAACTATAGCACAAAAGCTTGCAAAAAGAAAGTATCGCCCCGCGCCCAGAATTATATCGTGGATTTATAAGGTTATAATGGTGGACATTGTTGGACGAAAATACAAGCCGCAGTTTCATATTATCGACGACGTAAACGATTGTGACGGGCCGTGCTTTGTAATTTTCAACCACCTCTCCCGAATCGACCACGTGTATGTCAGCGGTGCGGCATATCCAAGAATTACCAACATGATGGCAGGCAACAGCGAATTTTATCGCAAAAAGTTCTCATTTTTGTTTGGACTTAACAAGGTTATTCCCAAAAAGAATTACTCGATGGATAGACTTTATTTCCGAGGTATATCCGAGGTTTTCAAAAAGGGCGGCTGCGTAACCTTTGCGCCCGAGGGACTGGCGAGCGATTACGGTGGAAACAAGCCCATCGTCCCCGGTACGAGCAAGCTGTTCAAGCATTTTAAGGTTCCCGTATACTTATGCTATCTCGAGGGTCAGTATTTGCAGAACACCAAGGTTTGTCTTGACGAGCGCTATGGCGAAACACACGCAACGATGTCGCTTTTGTTCAGCAAAGAGGATATCGAGAAAATGTCTGTTGAAGAAATGGACGACCTTATTAACGAGAGGTTCAGACGCAATGAATACGCTTGGAACGCCGAAAAGAAAATCAAGTGGGAAACGCACGGCAGAATTTGCCATCGCTTAGAGGATTTTTGCTACAAATGCCCTAAGTGCGGCAAGGAATTTACAATGAAGGGCGAGGGCGACAAGATTACTTGCTCAAGCTGCGGCAACGGCGCAACGATGGACGATTATTATCAGTTCCATCCCTACGAGGATGCGGTTATCCCCGCATCGCCGTTCGACTGGGTAGAGAGCGAGCGCATGGATATCATTAGGGAAATTCGCGAAAATCCCGACTACTTCTTCGAGGACGATTGCCAAATAGGTAACTTGGACGAATACAAGCTTGTCGGCAACAACAAAACCAGCTTTATTGTGGGCGAAGGCAAAATAAGAGTGGATCACAGCGGCATGCACTATAAGGGCACGCGCCACGGTGAGCCGTACGAGTTCTCGGTGGGCTATAAAAGCCTTTACACCTTAATTACCGAGGTGGATTCAAGCTTCTTCAACTTCTACCTCAACGGTGAATATTTTGACGTTTTCCCCAAACACCAGACGGTGGGTAAGTTCTGCTTGCTCGTGGAGGAAATGCACCGCTACCACGTGAATGTATATAAGAACTTTAAGTGGAACGACTATATGTACGAGGGTATGGAGCTGGGTATAGACCTTAAGAAGTAAAGTCTAAACGGCGCCTGAAGCTACGTAATAAAAGGCTCGTTGTTTTCAAAAAGTGGGGATAATAAAAATGAAAGAATTGACGTTTATAGGGGTAGGCGGCGCGTTTGCCGTGGAGCTTGGCGGTAATTGCGCTTATTTAAAAGACGGAAATACGCTACTTTTGGTTGATTGCTGTGAGGATGCCACCATCAAGCTCAAAAGCAATAACGCTTTTGACGGAGTGGAAAGTATAATTATTGCAATTACTCATACACATGCAGACCACGTAGCAGGGCTTGGTACACTAATTTGGCAGTGCAATTCTGTTTTGAATATAAAGCCAAAAATTATAAGCAATTCCAATTCGTTTGAGTCGCACCTAAGGCAATTGCTGAGATTGTTGGGCGTCGAGGAAAAGCTTTTTGAATTTGTTGGTGCGGAAGCTGTTCAGGTTGACGGCTGTAAAATAGAGATGCAGCCAACAACGCACACGCCCATTCTGGAAGCCTTCGGGATTATGTTTTCGGATAGCAGGGGCAAATATTATTATACCGGCGATACAAACGACTTTGAGTACGTCAAAAACCTTGCGCAAGATGAAAACGTAAAAAAAATATATTGCGAGGTCAGCCGAAATGCTTGCAACGTGCATTTAGTATACGATAGGCTGAAAGAAATAAAATCCAACAAATTAGTGCTTATGCATTTTGAAAACATAGATTTATACAACCTTGCAAAAACAGATGGATTTAATGTTGCGGTTATAAATAGGTAAAAACAACCGTAGGAGTTTTTTGTGAAATTAAGTACAGCAGTTGCGTTACGGGTAAGTAATATATTAAGAGAGCGAAAGATGTCGCAATACCGTTTAGAGAAGATAATTGCAATGCCTCATAATACTATGAAAACTTTAATGGGAGAAAGAAATAGTAGCGTGAACCTTAAAACAGTTATGCAAATTATAAGAGGTCTTGAAATGACAACTGCTGAATTTTTTGATGACCCAATCTTTGAAAGTGAAGAATTGGAAATTGATTAAAAGTAGCACAATAAGCCAAGAGTTTAACTCTCGGCTTTTTTAAATTTGCAATAAATACTCAACCAAACATGGGGATAGGGGAGCTATAATTCAAATTCGCTTTAGCTCAAATGATAATTGCTGACGCAAAATGATAACTCGCTACGCTCGAATGATAATCAAATTCTTGCGAATTTGACATAAAAATAACCTGATTTGAAATGAGTTCAAATTAGGTTATTTTTGGCGGAGAAAGAGGGATTTGCTCTTACGTTTTGCAAAGCGCAAATAAAAACCAAGCAAAAGCTTTGCAAAACGCTTCGGTCACCGCTAAAAACAGTGGGTGTCCACTGTTTTTTTAACGCTCCGTTCAAATCCCTCTTACAAACTTTAAACTAAAAAAAAATCTTATTTAAACCGCAAGGGTTCAAATAAGATTTTTGGCGGAGAAAGAGGGATTTGAACCCTCGCACCGGTTTTAGCCAGTCTACTCCCTTAGCAGGGGAGCCCCTTGAGCCACTTGGGTATTTCTCCTAACTGTGCTATAATAACATAATAAAGGAGTAGTTGTCAAGAGATTTGGGGTGGTTTTGTAATTTATTTGTCGGGGAAATCTTGCAAAAATCGTTGTTATAATTATTGAAAAATTTTGGATTATGTGCTAAAATTATATTATGTTAGAAATTTTAGAGCATTCATTACTTGATTCGGTAGTAGTTTTGCCGTTTTTGATTCTCGTTTACGTGCTGATCGAGGTGATAGAGCATACTGCTGCATCAAAAATATCGGCTCGTCTTTTAAAGGGCAAGCTTAGTCCGCTTATAGGGGCGGGCGTGGGTGTTATTCCACAATGCGGCTTTGGCGTTGTGGCGACCAAGCTGTATGCAAACAGATCGATTGCTATGGGTACGCTTCTTGCCGTATATCTTTCGACATCGGACGAGGCGCTTGCCGTGCTTGTAAGTGACTTTTCGGCTATTGATAAGCTGTTGCCCTTGCTTGCGATAAAGGTCGTTTTTGCAATAATTGTGGGGTACGTAGTTAACTTTTTTGTACGCAAGCGCGAGCTGACGAGCTATGACGACAATATTAGCGTGGAGGGCTGTCACCATCACGTTGTGGGTCACGACGAGGATTGCGGTCATTGTAATCACGATGAGGAGGATGCTCACAAGATAGAGCATAGGCGCAACGCCATAAATCGTTACGTATGGCATCCGTTGTGGCACACAATAATTACCTTTTTGTATATATTTGCGGTTAACTTTATTTTCTCCGCCATAATTCATCACGTGGGCGAGGACGCACTTGCCTCTTTTATGGGCAAAATCGAATACGCACAGCCCTTGCTTGCGGCGGTTATCGGGCTTATTCCCAACTGCGCGGCAAGCGTAGTTATCGCGCAGATGTACGCTATCGGCACGCTTTCGCTTGGCGGTGCGGTAAGCGGCTTGTGCGTTTCGGCAGGAATAAGCGTTGCCGTGTTATTTAAGGAAAATAAGAGCATAAAGGACAGTCTAACCGTTTTGGCATTGCTGTTTGGGCTTAGCGTAGCACTGGGAATGGCGGTAACTGCCACCCAGACGCTATTTTAGGTTGACAAGCGGCGGTATTTGGTATACAATATAGTCGAGGTAAAATTATGGCTTCGCTTTATCGCAAATTCAGACCCGACAGCTTTTCGTCGGTTATAGGACAGGAACACGTTACGCAGACCCTAATCAATCAGCTGCAAACGGGTCGCATAGGTCACGCATATCTGTTTACGGGCAGTCGCGGCGTAGGAAAAACAACTTGCGCCCGAATTTTTGCCCGTGCAATCAACTGCCTAAGTCCCATTGACGGCTCGCCGTGTGGAAAGTGCGAGGCGTGCAGGGCTCTTTCTGTCCCGAATATGGACATTTTGGAAATCGACGCGGCAAGCAACAACGGCGTGGACGATGCTCGTGAAATTAGGGAAAAGGTCAACTATCCCCCTGTGCACGGCAAGTACAAGGTTTATATAATCGACGAGGTGCACATGCTTACGGGCAACGCCTTTAATGCTCTTCTTAAAACGTTGGAGGAGCCGCCCTCACACGCGGTGTTCATTCTTGCGACCACCGAGGCACACAAGCTGCCTGCAACCATTTTGTCAAGGTGTATGAGATTCGATTTTCGCCTTGTTTCGGTAGAAGAAATATCTGCATTGCTTTGCAAGGTTTACGATGCCGAGGGCAAAAGATACGACCTTGATGCAATAAAGTATATTGCGGCGGCGGCAGAGGGCTCGGTGCGTGATTCGCTTTCGATTGCTGATATGTGCATATCATTTTCGGGCGAGAAGCTGACGTACGAGCAGGTTTTGCTTTCGCTTGGCGGCGTAGACAAAAGCAAAATCCGCGGACTGTTTTCGGCAATAGCAAGCGCCGATTGCGGCAAATGCTTTGATGCTATCAATGAGCTTGCAATCAGCGGTAAAAGTATGGGGCTAATTGCCAAGGAGCTTACCTTTTACGCAAGGGATTTGCTTCTGCTAAAAACTGCGCCGAGGCTTGTTGTAGAAACGGACGAGCATATCGCTATGATGAAAGAGGATATTACTACCTCAACTACCGATTTTTTGACTACCGTAGTTACGCTTTTTTCCTCGATCGAGGCGGAGCTGAGATATTCACTTAGTCCCAGAATCGTATTGGAAACAGCGTGTCTTAGGGCTTGCAAGCTGGCAATAACCGATCTTGCGGCAGTGGAGGAGCGTATTGCAAGGCTGGAAAAAAAGGTGGCGCAGGGCGTTGTTGCGAGCGAAGCTCGTGCCGAGGCGCCTACCGCACCTACCATTGGCGTAAGAATGACTGCGCCCATGGCGTGGGGCAAGGTAATCAGCTATTTTAGAATGAACGAATCGGCGCGACTTCAAACCCTTGTAGGTAATCATAGCGACGTAGAGGTTAAGGGAAACGACTTTATCATTTGGTGCGGCGAGAACTATCTTGAATTTTGCAATCAAAGCACATTGGATGCGCTTGGACGTGCATTTGCGGCAAACGGAATCGGCTACAAAATCAAGGTGGATAAGCGTGCCGAGGCGGACAAGGACAAGGAGCTTGAGCGCTTGAAGCAGATGGTGGGCCGTGACGTTAAAATTAACGTAGTAAAATAGATTTGATCAAAAAATGCGCATACGTAAGTGCAAATTTTAGGCAAATAAAATAGATAAACAAGATTTTCGGAGGATATAATTATGGCAAAATTCGGCGGCTTTGGCGGCGGTGGCGGAATGAATATGCAGGCTATGATGAAGCAGGCGCAAAAGCTTCAGGAGCAAATGGCGGCGGCACAAGCTGAGCTTGAGGATACCGAGCTTACCGGCGAAAGCGGCGGTGGACTTGTATCGGTGACTATTGACGGCAAAAAGAGATTGCAACGCCTTTCGATAAAGCCCGAGGCGGTAGATCTTGACGATTTGGAAATGCTGGAGGATCTTATTCTTGCCGCATACAACGAGGCTTTTGCGGCAGCAGAGGAGTTAGAGGCGGAGCTTATGCCCAGTGGCATGGGCGGCTTAATGTAAAATGAAGCAACCAAGCAGTATTGTAAAGCTGATAAACAAATTCTCGTCCTTGCCGGGCGTGGGACTAAAGACGGCGCAAAGGTTTGCCTATTCGGTTATTGATATGACCGAAGCCGAGGTGAATGACTTTTGCGACGCGCTTCTTGCCGTAAAGCAAAATGTAAAATTTTGCGCTGAGTGCGGAAACTTTACCGAAAGCGAGGTTTGCGAGATTTGCGATAGGCGCGACAAGTCTGTTATTTGCGTAGTGGCGTATCCCAAGGATGTGCTTGCGCTTGACAAAAGTGGCTCGTATAAGGGCGTGTATCACGTATTGCACGGCACTCTTAGTCCGCTTGACGGCAGAGGCGTAGACGACCTTAACATAAAAAGTCTTATTGGTAGGCTTGACGGAGTAAAAGAGGTTATTATGGCGACCAATCCTGACGTAGAGGGAGAGGCGACTGCGGCATATTTAGCCAGGCTTATCAAGCCGTTTGGCATCAAGGTTACAAGGCTTGCGCAGGGCATAAGCATTGGCAGCGATATCGAATACGCTGACGAAATCACGCTCGAGCGCGCGCTTGACGGAAGGATAGAAATTTAATATGGACAAAAATCAAATTGCGATACAGTTTTTGAATAGGGACTACATACTCAACGCTTCTATTATCGAGCCTATCAAAATGGGGTACGGCGAGGTGCTGTACGCCGATGAGGGTTGCGTGCTGTTTAAGAGTGCGGGCTGCAACGTTTATATGCTGGAAACGGACGATATGGCAAAGGCAGACAAGCTTCTTGATACTGTCCCGACGGATGCAGCAATAGTGGCACACAACGACGCACTTGCCGACTTCGTGGCAAAAAAGATGGATTTTCATTGCAAAACCCCGTGCTATCAGGGTGTGTACCTTGGTCAGCCGCTTGAGTGCAATTTGGGCGAGCTTACGGTAAGGCTTATGACGCTTGACGAGGTGGGCGAGGCGTGCGCTATGTATCACTTCAAGGAGGATTCGGCTATTACGCACATCAGCCGCGGACTTGCTTACGGCGCGTACGTGGGCGATAAAACGGTAGGAATGGTAGGAATGCACATTCAGGGCGCGATGGGACTGCTGTCCATAAAGCCCGAGTATCGCCGTAACGGATATGCCGAAATTCTCGAAAGGTTTTTGATAAACAAGCTACTCAGCGAGGGGAAGGTTCCGTACTGCCAGATTGTCGAGGGCAACGAGCCATCGCTTTCGCTTCAACGCAAGCTGGGACTGTCGCTTAGTAAAAATAAGCTGTATTGGATGCATAAGGAATAAGACAGAACAAAAAACGACCACACGTAGTGGTCTTTTTTGATTGGCGTATACATAATAAGCTGAGGCTTTGCAAATACTTGCATTATGATATGCAGTAAATGTGGAAGAGAAACGGACGTAAAGGAAACCTCGTATTGTAGTAGGTGCGGACTGCAGTATTGCAAATCTTGCAGACAAAATAGGTGTGAGATTTGCTTTGAGGGGCTGCGGTTTTACAGCTAAATTAAGCACAAAAAGCAGGTATAAGAGCTTTTCTTATACCTGCTTTTGCTGTAAAAAGTGTTGAAATTTTTAGGCGTTTTCGCCTTCTGCTGCCGCTACCGCCTTGCGATATTCACCAACGATTAAGCTTCGAAGCATTTCGCGTGTTTCGGTGTTAAGCGGATGAACGATGTCCTTATATTCACCCGACGGCATTTTTTTGCTTGGCATTGCAATAAAGAAATCGCTTTCTCCCTGTATGACCTTTATATCGTGAACTACGAAATAATTGTCAATGGTGATTGTAGCAACTGCTTTAAGCTTGGTGTCGTCTTTTTTTAAGAGTCTTATTCTTACTTCTGTAATATTCATAATTGATTCCCCTTGTTTGATATCACGTTATATCACTATTACAACACATTTCCACCGCATTGTCAAGTGTTTTGCGCACAATTTATATATTTTTATTCACTTATTGTTGTTTTGAATCATATTATACGCCTATGAGAGTGCATTTTGTTGGTATAAACGGCGTTAGTATGCAGTTTCTTGCCTCGCTTTGTCGGGCAAGAGGAGTAGAGGTTAGCGGCTCGGACATATCTACCGGCGGACATAAGGCAAGCAACGTAACTGGCGCAGATGCTGTGGTGTATTCGTACGCAATCAGCGCGGACAACGTGGAAATAGTGGAGGCCAAAAGGCTTGGCATTCCGCTTTTTTCGCGTGCTGAGCTGCTTGGCGAGTTGTCAAATAAATACGGCGAGGTGGTGGCAATAAGCGGCACGCACGGTAAAACTACTACAACGGCGATGATGGCCGCGGCTTTAAGATATCTCAATCCCACCTGCCACGTTGGCGGCAGTGTAAACGGCGTTTTTGGCAATATCGGCGAAGACTCTCTGTTTATCACCGAGGCGTGCGAATACCGAGAAAGCTTTTTGTCGCTTGCTCCCGACTGCGCCGTGGTGTTAAATGTCGAGCTTGACCACGCCGATTATTACGGCAGCTACCAAAGGTTTTATGCCGCCTTTGAAAAATTCACGGCAAAAAGCAAGACCGCCTTGGTGTGCGGCGACAACGAAGCCAAAACACTTAGGGGGATGGAGCGCACCTACACCTTTGGGCTAAGCCCCATCAACGATTACTATGCCCATATCGTGGGCGAGTTAAACGGCTATTATACCTTTGAGGCATATTTTAGGGGCGAAAAATTTGCGGATATTACGCTGTCGGTGCGCGGTGAGCATAACGTACTCAACGCAATGTCGGTGATTGCTTACTGTCACCTTACGGGCAAGGATTTTCGTTTTATAGGGGACTTTACAGGCGTGGATAGACGGTTCGAGAGCCTTTGCAAAATAGGCAATACCGAAATAATAAGCGACTATGCGCACCACCCTCATGAAATAGAGTGTACGCTTGAGCTGGCAAAGAAAATTTATCGAAGCGTGTTCGTCGTTTTCGAGCCGCATACATATACGAGGACGGCTGCTTTTTGTAAGGAATTTGCCTCGGCGTTGTCCATAGCTGACGAGTGCTTGCTTCTTCCTATTTATCCTGCGAGGGAAGCACCTATTCCCGGCGTGGATTCCTCGTTGATTGCAAATAAGGGCGGCTTTATGGAAGCGCAGTCGTATAGCGAGGCGCAAAAAATACTCGCCCGAAATATAGGCGAGTACGATTGCGTTTTGTTCATGGGTGCAGGAACGGTGGACGACTTTGCAAGAAGGTTCGTTTCCGCTTGTACGCACTTATAAAATAAGCGCCTATACAAAGCTACTTGTCCGTATCGCATCGGTATTCTGCGATATAAGGCAGATTTCGGTACTGCTCGGCGCAGTCAAGTCCGTACCCGATTACAAAGAAGTCCGGTATGGTAAACAGCGCTACGTCAGGCGAAAAATCGATCACGCGGCGGCTCGGCTTGTCTAAAAGCGTAACCACCTTTAGCGAAAGCGGGTTGCGAGCTTTCAGCATTTTTACGACCTCGGCAAGCGTTCTGCCCGTATCGATAATGTCCTCGATAATAACTACGTGGTACTTGCTTACATCACGGTCCAGGTCCATAGTAACGGTAACCTTGCCGCACGAGAGCGTGCCCTCGTAATAGCTTTTTACTCGCATAAAGCCGACCTCGCAGGGCACTGTAATAGCCCTGGCAATATCCGCCAAAAAGATAAACGAGCCCGTCAAAATGCTTACAAGCAAAAGCGGCTTGCCGTCGTAGATAGCGGATAGCTCCTTGCCGACTTTAGCTACCTTTTGCTCGATTTGCTCTTTGGTAATTGCAATACGCTTGATTTTGCCCTCATATTCCATTTTGTCACAATTATTCATAGCCGTAGCTCCTTTTTATAACGGTATGATTATATCATATAATTTTGCTTTTTGCAACAAAAGCCACGTGCTTGCGAGCCATAAAAACGGTACGGGCGTCTTACTAATCGCGTGCCAATGCGGCATAATTCACTTGACTTAAATTATCCTTTGTAGTATTATAAATAGGAATATAGTAGCAAAAGGAGAACACATGAAGGTTTCGGTTTTAGGCTGTGGAAGATGGGGCTCGTTCCTCGCGTGGTACAACAACTACATAGGTCACGATGTGGTAAGCTTTGGCAGAGAGGATTCCCCAAGCTACAAGGTGCTTAAGGAAACAGGCAAAAACGAGTGGGTGACGCTTAGTGAGGGCATCCAGCTTTCGTGCGATCTTAAGTATTCGGTAGAACGCGCGGACGTGATTATCATATCTATCAATTCGCAAGGACTGAGAGAGTTCTTTAAGCAGATTGTAAAATACGAGTATAAGGACAAGATTTTCGTTCTTTGCATGAAGGGTATCGAAAACGTTACGGGTAAGCGACTTACCGAGGTTGCAATCGAAAGCGGTATCGACAAAAGCAAAATCGCCGTTTGGGTGGGCCCCGGTCATATACAGGAATTCACCAAGGGCAGACCGAGCTGTATGGTTATCGACTCGTACAGCGACGAGCTCACCGACAGGCTTATCAGCTACTTCAAAAGCAGCTTGATTAGGTTCTATCACGGAAACGATATAATCGGTACCGAAATCGGAGCAGCCGCAAAAAACGTGATGGGTATACTGGCAGGAGCCGCCGACGGAATGCAAATGCCTGCTCTTAAGGGTGCTCTAATGGCACGCGGCAGCAGGGAAATAGCAAGGCTTATAGGTGCGCTTGGCGGCAATGAGCTGTCTGCGTACGGACTGTGTCATCTGGGGGACTACGAGGCAACGCTTTTCTCCGAGCATAGTCACAACCGCAAATGGGGTGAGCTGTTTGTAAAGGGCGAAAAATTTACTAAGCTTGCCGAGGGTGTTATGACGGCAAAGGCTATTTCGGCACTTGCCGCTACGGTTGGGGCAAAGGTACCGCTTACCGATGCGGTAAATAAAATGATTGACGGCGCGGCACCCGACGAGCTTCTTAAGGACTTATTCGAGCGTCCGCTTACACACGAATTTGAATAAAAGCATATACAAAAAGAACGCATATATCGGGCGTTCTTTTTTTGTGCTTTGTTCTAATATTTATATAAAATAGCGTTACGTATCTGCGTTTTGTGTGCATTAGGTATTAGTCTACGGGTAAGTATTCCTTGTATAGGTGCTTTATTCTGCCCGTTTGCTCCTTGACGTATTCGAGGGTAAAAAAGTCAAACGGAACGTCCTCGACAAAGTCGCTTGCAAGGAATCGAGCAATACCAAAGTTATCAAAATTACGAATATGCGACACGAGTATTACGGGGGTGGGGACGTCCATTTCCTCGCAAATTTTTGGAAGCATGGACTCAAAATCACGTATGTCAAATTTGCCCTCGTGCTTGTAGATATGGCTTTTTGTGATCCTTTCGTTACGGATTGTTTTTGCCCAGATTTTGTACATAGCCTCGCTCCTAAGGTTTATTCTGACGACATAATAGCACAAAAAGATGTGATAAGTCAAAAGAAAAGATACTAAAAAAGGTTTTGGCGCGTAAAAGGCAATAATATTCCGTTATGCGCTTGACTTTTGGCTTACAAAAAGTATATAATATAAATTACTGATTATAAGGAGATTAACAAACATGGTAGAATTACTGACTTTGGAGGATATAAAGGAGCTTGAAGCAGAGCTTGAGGACCTTAAGGTTAACGGCAGAGCCGATATGGCAAACAAAATCAGAGCTGCCCGTGAGTTCGGCGACTTGTCCGAGAACGCCGAGTACGACATTGCAAAGGAAGAGCAGGCAAAGATGGAAGCGCGCATCGTGGAAATCGAAACTATGCTCCGCAATGCTCAGGTGTACGAAAAATCCAAGTCGGACAAGGTTGGTCTTGGTCACACCGTAAAAATCATGGACCTCGACACCAAAAACGAATACACCTACGACATCGTAGGCTCGCATCAGGCTAATCCTATGGAAAACCGCATCAGCAACGAGTCGCCTGTTGGCAAGGCTCTTATGGGCAAAAAGCGCAACGACACCGTTGAGGTTAAGGTAAAAGCGGGCGTTAAGAAATACAAGATTATCAAGATAAGCTAAGGAGCAATTATGGAAGAGAAGAACATTCAAGCACCTGCCGAAGCGGAAAACGAGGCAGTGGACATGCAGGAGCAGCTTTCGCTCTCGCAAATCAGACGCGAAAAGCTTGCCGCATTCGCAGAGGCGGGCAAAAATCCGTACGAAATTACTAAGTTCAATCCCAAGCATAAATCCGAATACATTCACCAAAAGGAGTCGCTTATCGGCAAAAAGACTGTTGTAGCCGGCCGCCTTGTAAGCAAGCGCGTTATGGGTAAGGCCAGCTTTGGTCATATTTTGGATTCCGAGGGTCAGCTTCAGATTTACGTAAAAATCGACGAGGTGGGCGCCGAGGCGTATGACGATTGGAAGAAGTACGATATCGGCGACATCGTAGGCGTAGAGGGCAAGGTGTTTGTTACTCACAAGGGCGAGGTGTCGGTATCGGCAACCAAAATCGTTCTTTTGTCTAAGTCGCTTTGGCCGCTTCCCGAAAAATG